>JAAZGQ010000256.1 GCA_012511135.1 Bacteroidales bacterium
ATTTTCAAAAGGTGCACATCTAGTGCACATCTAGTGCATATGTAGTGCACAAACCTTCAATTAAAGAAATTTTATAAAATATTTTTGTTGACATCATAAAACAAAGTAAAAAGGATAGTTATGATTCAACAAATTACAGATGCGCTCAAAACCAAATTCACTGGGGTTGACGACAAAATTATCGGCAGGGTGGCCGCTAAGCTGGCCAAAACTGTCACAAAACAGGAAGATGTTGCAACCTCCGTTGAGGGGGTAACATTTCAACAGATTCTCGAATCCTATGGAGACAGCCGTGCTACCGAAGCTACACAGACGGCTGTTCAGAATTACGAGAAAAAGCACGGGTTAAAAGACGGGCAAAAATTCGAGGAAGAAGGTAAAACACCTGAACACTCTACTTCTAACACGCTTACACCGGAGAGCGTTCAAAAACTGATCGATGACAAGGTGGCTGCAGCGCTTGCACCTTACAGGGACAAGGAGGAACGGTCACGCTTGCAAAGTCTTCTCAACGGACATGAGAAGTTGAAAAACATTCCGGAAGTATTCCGCACAAAGTACTCAATCCAAAAGGAAGAGGATTTGGATGCGGTTGTCACACAAATTGAAACCGACTACACAGCACTCAAGCAAGATCTTGTCCGTTCAGGACAGTTCTCTGAACCGCCTGCAAGTGGTTCAGGATTGAATACTACTGATGATTTTGTTGATCAGTTGCGTAGTATGGGCGAAAGTAAAAAGTAACACTAACAAAAAGAGTAAGTTATGTATTTTGAAGAAAAGACACCAACTGCAATAAAAGAAGGTGTTTGGAACGAGAAAACCTGTATACGCAGGACCGCCGGATGGAATATCTATACCGGCAATCTCGGATCCATGGAATGGCTCCCGAAAGGATCGTTGATGGCTGTCATGGCCGTTAACAATCTTCTTCAGGCCGTACTTGTGAAATCCGGGATCGTCCATGAAAGTCTTATCAGCGGTACATCCCTTAAAGTAAAAAAGGGACACAACTTTATTGCCGGTGATAAGATTGCAGGGTCAAACACCATTACTGCAATTACCCCGGGATCCGACAGTGATCCTTATGACACTTTCACAATCACCTCTGCATCGTTTACAGCCGGTGATGTAATTCTCTCACTGCCTGTAAACAGTGACAATCCTGAAGTTTTTGATAATGTATTGAAAATTGGGTTGAATTATGCCCCGGTCAGGATCAAAGGAGCACCTACCTGCGTTATTACACTGCAGGCATATGAGATCAAAGAGGCAACTCTTCCCTGGCCAATCAATGCTGCAATTAAAAAAGCTCTCACGAGCCGTCACGATTTTATATAGGAGGAAAAAGCAATGGATTCAATTTTACAAAAATTACTGGAGCCTAAAGCATTTGATGCTTTTATCCAAGAGAACATGAAGATTTCCACCTATAAAGCTGACTGGAAGCAGGAGATGGATGTGGAGTACGAACCGAGTAAAGCCTATCAGGCAATTCTGGCTGAATATGCCGCTGCTATGGTCGGTTCTGTTATTGACAAAAACGCTGAGAAGCCGACTCACCAGATGCCTACAGCCAGGGAATTGGTTGGAGCTATTGCCCGGATGGGTGATGAATGGCAGATGGATAACGACCGGTTGGATCGTTTCTATTACCTGGAAGGCAGGTACCGCAGCCGGGTTGCCAATTTCTCAGAAGAACAAAGAAAGGCAGAATTTGCCAAGCTTGTAAAATATCTGTTTGATCCCTTTGAAAAGGCAGTTATTGCACCTCACAAGCGTATTGGCATGCTGTATTATGAGGGACTTTTCAACGGGACACAGTCGGTAAGTTCCCTCAATAACACAGCTTCCGACATTGCCTACAGCTATGACTTGGGTGTAGAAAGAATCAAAACACAGTTTGGCCAGTGGAGCAATCCATATGCCCGTCCTGTGGATGATTTCCAGCACGTTGTTGATCTTGCTGCAGGAAAAGGAAAGAGCGTTTTGAAAGTGAGAATGAGTAAAAAAACCTTCCGCCGGATGGCAACAACCAACCAGTTGAAGGACCATTTTGTTGTGAAGCTCAATGGGGTTGATGTGGCAAAATCCGATGTGGGCCTGACGCATGTTAACACTTACCTGGAAGACAAATTGTTGCCTACCATTGAGATCGAACCCGATCGCTTTGTTACTCTGGCAGATGGATCTTCTGTCAACCTGACAAAAGACGACCGTGTTGTGTTCATGTGCGCTACCCGGGTAGCTGTTTTGAAAGCTGCTGATCCACTGGAAATGGTGGATCCACTTCCCAACAAGGTTTACTCTACCTATGATGACAACCTGGTAGGAATGTGGCGTGATTCAAGAGGCCGGTTCGTTGATTACGAAATGTGGGGGACCCCGGTATTTATCGGAAGAAACGAATACTTCATCCTGAAAACAGATGAGGTAGAATCCTCATTCGTAGCTCCGTTTGACCCCACTGCTACTCCTGTTATTCTTCCTTTCAAAACAGCTGAAACCTTTGAATGTAATGAAGGCGCTTCAGATACTGAAGTAA
>JAAZGQ010000257.1 GCA_012511135.1 Bacteroidales bacterium
TGCGGGTAACCATGCTCCTGTTGCGTTTGGTTTTGATCAGGAGTACACCATTGGCGCCTTTGGCTCCATACAGGGAAGTGCCATTTTTCAGCACAGTAATACTCTCGATGTCGCTCACTGCCAAATTGGATAAAATATTGTTGTAGTAACCTTCGTGCAGCATTTCTCTTCCATATTGCTGATCAAGTATTACATCGTCTAAAACGATCAGGGGCTGGGCATTGACATTAAGAGAATTGTATCCTCCAATAAACATGGCTGCACCAGTTCCGGGAATGCCCGAACGCGATATGGTTCTGACTTCAGCCCCCAGTTGTGACTGAATTTCAGACTCAATACTGATAGCGGAACTCAAATCGAAACGTTCGGCTGATCCTGCATTCAGTACATTGGTCAGGGGACTGAGAACCGGAATGAAACTTTCGGGATACAAAGCAGCATCCACTGCCGAGGATTGCCCTTTGAGCGCAAGTTGCTGAGTGGCAAATCCATCTAATGTTACCGTCAGTGCATTTATATAAACAGGTAAGTCGAGCGAATAGCGGCCTTCCTCGTCGGTCATGGCAACAAACCGGCTGTTGTTGTAGGCCTGCACTCTGGCTCCTGCCAGAGGATTTCCGGTGGAGGCTTCGCTAACTGTACCTGTTATTGTTTTATTTTCAGGAGCCTGTGCATAAACTGTTACAGTTAATATGCACATTAACAGAAAAAATATGCTCCTGAATTTGATTTTTGCATAGCAGTCTTTCATTTCTGCAATTAGTTTAGATGAGGTTTCAGACAAATACAATCGATCAGCATCTCACGGGTATACAGAGCTGTTTCTTTTGATGTTATGCTGGTTTCCAGCTTCAACATAACCGTATTGTTTTCCTGGCCGTAATTGGCAACCGGGAAAGTATAATTAGACAAAACCAACACAGTGTCCAGTTTTGAAGGATCAGTCTCATAAATATTGCTTCCTGCACTGTCTCTGCAAACAATGGTTCTTGAATTTCCTTTTTCATCGTTATAGGTCAACGAAAATTTTAATTTCACAGGCTTGTCTACATTTTCATGTGCGGGATTGTAGTATTTGTAAGGAACAAACACACAATAAATATCGTAGGCCGCCGACAATGTATTTGGGATTTCAAAAGTCACCCATGGATTGCGTGAAGTTCCGGCAGGCATCAAATGAATGTAGCGCTTGTTGGAAATCTTGTAATTGTCTTCGGGTTTAACAACTCTGTCCATAATATCGCATAAGCTGGAGCTGTAATCTCTGCCTGTAGTGCGTTCTGCTTCAACTTTGATTTCCTGATAAAAGTTCTGTTCAGGTCTGTAGAACCAATCATCGCTCTTAAAAATAACACCGTTGCTGCAGGAAACTTCTTCTGTGGTCCGGCTGAAAATATTGCCTGCCTCGTAGGGCCGGTGATAAACATGGTATTTTTTATCTAAGACTTGATATTGGGTGCTGAACAAGGAATCCTGAGGGGAGCTTTGAAGCTTGGCATTAAAGACCAAATCTCTGACCATCATCATCTTGGTATTGGCCTGTTCCAGCGAATCGGCTTTGGCCACCTTTAAATCGTATTTGAAATATTGTCTGATACTGTCGTATGCCTGGTTCCAGGCACTGTTACTTGGTGCAAGCAGCCAATAGGTACTGTCTTCGTGATTAAGCAAACCGATTTTTTCGAGCAATTCATTTTCTATGCTTATTACAGAATCCACGTAGATGGTTTTGCCGTCCACCACGCCATAAGGCACCGACAAGAGGGGATCAAAAACAGCCTTATCAAAAGAATAAATAAAGCTTGTAAGGCTGTCCAGTTCTGTATCTGTCTTTAAATACTCATAAATATTAAAAAAGAAGGGATTAGCCCGGTCTATGATATGTAAAATACCATTGGAACTCAAGATATTTTTACTCAAAATTCCGGTCTGGCCAAAAAGGAAAGAGGCTGCAGCTTCGCCCGAGCGTAAGCGTTCCGATTTTTTACTCAGCAATAAGACCTGTTTATCTGTCAGAGAAGATACAGGATGACTAAAACGGGCAATATGGTTTTTTACAAATTCCGCTATGACCTGATCCTTTTTACCCTCGTCGATCAAAGCCCGCAAACTGTCAATGTTAAAATGTCCGTTAGCGGGTGCCCAAATGGTATAGACCTGATCAGCATCCAACACCTTGTCGTAAGCGGTAAGCTGAAGGAGCTCTGCAAAATCAGACAATAATTCGGGTCTCTCCCCTATACTTTCCCAAAGACTCTGAGCCGGAATTACGTCGGGATCAGCACTGTAGTGATTATCCCAGTTGTTGGTGCAAGCCAGAGTAAAAGGGATAAGCAGCAGCAATAATCCGTATCGTATGTTTAATGTTAAACTCTTCATATTTATTCTTTCTATCGTTAGCATTTAAAGAAAGCAGCAAGTTTTAGTGACGATCTTCTCCCTCTTCGCTGTCATACACACTCTTGGGAACTATTTCTATATAATCGAACATAAATTCTGCCGTCATATCGTCCATCACATTGCGGAAACGCAAAGTATGAGGCTCCTGAGTAAGGTACTTGGTTACCAGAATACGGCGGAACAACCAGCTTTCTGTCCTAAAGACAACATAAGTACTGCCGTTTAGACGTCGCATACTGTCTGGAGCTTTCATCGCTTTGTGGTTGCGCATATCCTTGTCGTTTTGTACGCCGTTGTCGTCGGTTTCTTCGTCGGCTATCCAGCCGATTTTTGGATCTGTGGCTCCAACTCGCAAATCCACGGGAATGCCGGTCGGTTCGCCGTCAACATACATTTGCGAAATACCCCTGGTGGGCAAAGCGGTATAACCTAATCTGATTTCGTAGGTTCCTTCGGGCACGGGCGGCAAAGTAATGGTAATGTCGTATTGACCCAGGAAATTGATTTCGTCCCCCTGATGACAGTCGTAGTTCTCGTGCTGATAGCGGTAAATAAAATTAGTTTCGTTGGTCAACACTGCTTTGTCGGTATAGCCATTGGGGAAATAATAATTCTGACGATCCTGGTTGTGACGAACATTGTTGGTCATGAATTCGGGGAACAAGGCTCCGGTATCGAAGCGGAAACGGGTGTTGAACACAATTTCCTCGACTTCTTTGGAATAAGTCAAAATATCGTCGATATAATGATAGGTGCCATTGATGGCGTTCTGATCGGTAGTGCTTGATCCGGGAGGCTGGATTAATGCTCCCCTGATATCGTACTTGTTGTCAACTCGTCGGTTCATATAAAGTCCCGAAGTGCCGCTGATCTTAAACATAGTGTTTGGACAGAGCGTTTCGTAAAACTCTATGGGCTCAATAATCGAAGTAATGAGACACAGGGTCGTAGTAAGTTTATTGTAATAACCGGTACGGGGCATGATATGGTAAGCCACAAAACGGTTCAGGGGATTTTTGGGATGCGTAAAATCGTTGTCATACAAATTGGCATCCTGGGGGTATACTTCGTCGTAAACCGATTTTGCATAGGCAACAAGGTCGTCTATGTCGTTGATTCCTTTTTGATTATATACCTCATCCTTTTCAACAAAGGCTGTATAACCATATTTCCTGTATTTCGGTGCTATAGCCGTTTCACGATTGACATGCGAAGTGTAATTCAACACCAGCTCGGGCTGCACATAGTCATAATCCATATACAACACCAGGGAATCGTCCAGAGTGGTCAGTCGCAGGGCTTGGTTGAACAAGCTGATGGTGGTATCGTCTCTCATTAATTCAGATAAGAGCGCATAGGAAGGCCTGATTACCTTATCAACGGTGTGTACCACCCCGTTTTCGACGGAGTCATCCCTGAGTACAATCTGCGATTGTTTATTTATGAAATAAGCCATGGAACCGCTGCTGGAATCGGCTACCACAAATGAAATGGACAAATAGCGATCGAATTGGTTAGGAGTTGATATAACTCCGTCGGTCATATCGGTAGTAAAATACGCCCGGTTAATCAGGTGAGAATTGGCAATAGTATCACACTGTATGTCTGAGAGTTCCTCTACTGAATTCAGGTCATACATTGCCAGGTATTCTTCGATGGCCTGATTGGTAGGAGCAAAACAGGTAAAGGAGCCGTAAGTATCCAATAAGTCCATCTTGTCGGCTCTGTCCAGTATTTTGATAAATTCGCTGAAACGATCGGGGCGGTTTTCGAGATAATCGGCCACCATTTCGCCGGTAAAAGTATAAAAGTTCTCCCTGTCTGGTTCATAGTTGCAGGAAGCCAGCATCAGCAGGACAACTATGCCAGACACAAAACTAAGGGGACTGAATTTCGGAATCTTCATTTGCATAGGTTTATCGGGTGATTGAGGATGTTTCGGTTATATAAGCCGGATTTTGTTTTAAATAAGAATTGACTTTCAACTCTTCTTCGTTGTAAGGGAAATACAAGGCATCTACCGACATCATTTTGCTGCGGATAGTGCTCTGATTTTCGGTGTACTTGGAAATTACTATATCTACCAGCCGGGTGTTGTTGCCTTCCCTGCGGGCCATGCGAACCAGGTCAAACCAACGTTTTCCTTCAAACATCAGTTCGCGTTGACGTTCGGCCATTATCAGGGCATTCATGTTGTCTTTGCTGCTGTAACGGGTAAAATCCAGACTGTCTCTGCCCGCCTCGGGATTGGAGCGGTTGTAGACGGCACGAACCAGAGCAAAGGATTGGTTCAGTAAAATCTTCGCCTGGATCGACTCATCAGAAGCCGTATCTTCTTCGGCCGTTTCAACGACCATATTGGTCAGGGCTTCCGCTTTCATAAGCATCACATCACTCAGGCGATAAATTATCCAATTGGCAAAATTGGTTGATCTGTATACTCCGTTTTCGTTGGAAACATTGCGATAGGCATATTTGGTAATGGGAAACACACCACTGGATGAACGGGCTATATACTCACGAGAACGCACATCTTTTTTGGCGAACACATCGTTGCCATACAAAAAAACATCGTTGCCGCCGTTTCTGTCCCTGCCCACAAAATCGGGGGCGCCCACATAACCTCTGGGCTCGTTAAAACTGCCGTAGTATATCGATACCGCAGTATTTGTCAAACGATCGGGTGATTCCTGGAAATAGAGCTCGAAAATACTTTCGGTAGAATTTCCGTTTCCGAATATTTGGTTGTAAGAATTGCCTGTAACGCTGGAACCGGGGGTTTCCGCTTCGATCAGCGGATATTCGTTTTCGGCCAGTTCTTCTTTGTCCTTGTTGAGTTCATTATACTGCTCACGTTTGGATTTTATGACCAAATCGCAATACTTAACACAATTGGCATAATCCTCATCCCAAAGATAGAAATCGGCCAGCAGGGCATAAATGGCATCCCGGGTAATACGGCCTGTGTTGTAGGCCTTGTTGCCATAAGCCTTGATAGCGTAATCCTTACAAGCTTCCAGATCCTGAATTAAAATCCGCAACAAGTCATCAAAAGGAGTCGGTGCCAAATCGTAGCGCTGGTTGTCATCAATAGAAGGTTCAGAGGTATAAGGCACATCGCGGAAAGTGCGCATCAGGTAGAAATAACAAAGGGCACGAAGAGCTGTAACTTCGGCTTCGATGGCTTTGAGGCTGGATTCGTTGAAGTTGGGATCCTTTTCTGCTACTTGCGGGGCGTAATACAACACGGTATTGCAACGGTTGATTACATTGTAAAAACAAGTCCACGAAGTATAAGGATTAGTGGGCAACAAATTGGCTCTGAGTATCTCATTATCGGCATCGGGAATACTCTGTCCCTGTACCATATTGTCCGATCTGAGTTCTCCCCATACCAACATACGGCTTACTACATCATTGCCCAGCATGGCAGAATAACAAGAGGCTACGACATTTTCCA
>JAAZGQ010000258.1 GCA_012511135.1 Bacteroidales bacterium
GCCTTCGTGATTTTGGTAGTTAGGGTTCTCTACCCTCCCCCCGGTATAACCTACGGTAGTGTTCAACACCCCAGGCTGTTTTCGGATCAATTCTTCCATACCCCAGAAACAACCGCCGGCCAGCACGATTTTTTTGCTGTCGGTGTTTGCGGTTTGCTGATTAGTTTGTGGGGACTGAGTTTGTTGCTTTGATGCTAGTGACATAAGTTCTGGTTTTGATTTTGGTTCTGGTTTTGATTTTGGGGATTTTGCTGGTAATTTTGAAATTTCCTGTTGCTTTTTTTGTTCGACAATTTGTGAAAAACAGAGCGGTTGCTCCATGAAATCATTCTGCACGGCCCAAACAACACCGGTTGTGAGTAGTAGCAAAAACACAAGCAAAGCCATTCTATTATTATACATTTCTGCCCATTATTAAACTACTGATTAAAACATTTCATTCTGAAAAAAGAGCCCAAAAATTCAGTTCAAATATAACTTATTTTCTTTAAGATCAAAAAGCTAACCTGTCTTTGAAGAGCTTTTTTCAACAGACTCTCTTTTCTCAGCCGTCTTTTTGTTTTTTGTTGAAGAAAGCACATGAATCAAAAACAGCAGACTTCCGGCAAGACTTACAAGGGCGGCCAAAAAAATCGCAGAGTGATAAGAATGTGATAAATCGTACAACAGCCCCCCGCTCAAAGGTCCTGCAATCCCGGCAATGGAATAACCCAGAAGCACATAGGGATAAACAAGTCCCAGATTGTTCACTCCAAAAACCTGAGCTGTTTCTTTGGCAAAAAGCACAAAATTGCCCCCAAACCCGAAACCTATGAGCGATGAAATAATTAAATAGGAACTATCCGACAATTGAAAAACATTCAAAGAAATAATGGACAAGGATTGAAACAGCAAAGCCAAAAAGATACTCAGGCCTGCTCCAAGGTAGTCGCTAAGGAAACCCCAAATCAATCTGCCCGAAAAATTGGCAAAGGCAAATAAGGCCACCCCCAGAATCAGTATATGTTCAGAAATGTCGTACTGTCCACCTATTATTTTTAAACTTCCGATGATAAGCAAACCCGCAAAGGTTCCCAGAAAAACCCCTGCAAAAAGTTTTTTAAAAATTCCGGCAGACATAAATTGCCTTAGTTTGGCAGGTGCTTCTATCTTAGTCGGATCGTTTTGAACGGTATAAATCAGATTCGAAAAAGCCAGAATCACTATACCATAAGAAATCCCGATAATCTTCAACAATTCCAGCACATTGTAGCCCTGCCTGAGGATTATTTCGGAAAATTCCGACATCAGGACCGCTCCCAAACCAAAACCGGCGGCGGCAATACCTGTGATAAGACCCTTTTTGCCGGGAAACCACATAACAGGCGTGGTAAGAGCCAGCCAATAACCAAAACCGGTGCCCACTCCCGACAAAATGCCAATACCGGTAAATAACAGCAGAAAATTACCATGAGAAGCGCCAGCCAATAAATAGCCCAATAAGAACAAAATACCGGAGACATATCCTATATACTTCTTGTTTATTTTACTTCCAATTTTTGCAACAAATATCATTGTTACGGGGAGTATGGCTATAAGCACTCCAAATATGATCTGAGATTGAATGGCAGAGAGTTGGTAATCTTCCATCAATGCTGAGGCAATTATACTCCAGGAATATATGCCGCCAATGCAAAGCATAATTACAAAGGAGGCCACTACGGTCAGGTATTTTTTCATTGCTCTATGTCGTCTGTCAGGTGTTGCATATTCCACTTTCTTTTGTGGTTTTCATCCAAGTTCAAAGCTTGTTATTCCAAAAATTTTCTTCATTTCCATTTTTGGAGCTTTGCCGAAATACATTCTGGCGCATTCATAGATATAATTCATGTTGTATTTTTCGACAAGCTCGATTGCCTCTTTATTAATCTCCGGAATATCAATATATAAAGGCTCGGCTCCTACCGAATTTAAACAGGCCTTGTACAATTCTTCTGCAATAATAATATTATCGGCAAACAGCGGGCAAATTTTATATCCCTTATGAACTTTTCTCACAACGACAAAACCTTTAAGTTTCCCTTGTTCTGTATATTTAAATGTTTTATTGTCCGGAATTTTTAACCAGGGAAGTAAAACTTGCGGCCGCGAAAATCCAAAACACAGAGTATCGTATTCCAAAATGGATTGAAAATCTTTAACGTTGATCGAAGAAATATTGCTGTCAGGCAAAAAGGGCCTCCCCATTTTTTCGTAGCGAATATCTCTAAAGGCAATGTTAAATCCTCCTTTTTCATAAAAGGATTGCATGGCAACAACCCCATCCATTCCGATGGAGGCTCCTTTGTTTAATCTCGATATCAGAGTATCTCGTCTTTGATACCAAAGTTTTCGTCCTATGCCAAGAGACCTGTATTCGGGTTTAACTATAAAAAACCCATAAATCCGAATTCATTGGCATAGGAAACAATCGAACCTCCGGCAATCAACTCATTCTCTTTATAATAACCATAATAGCCTTCCGGATCTGTTGCCCAGTACACATCGGCATCGTAGGGCCCGGGGTTCCATCCCTCATCCCTGGCCCATTTTACTAATTCCTTTAAACCATCAAAATCCAATTTCTGAAAAAGTAAAGCATCCACAGTGTCCACGCAAAAATTATTCATTTATTTATAAAGGCTGTACATTAATAATCAGGCGACGATAGGCAAGCAAATTGGGTGTGCCATTGTCCTGAAGCTCCAATATGATATGGATTGTCTTTCCAACGGCATCTATGGGTATTTCCAATTGTGCTGTTGGGGAAGAACTATTTTGAATGCTTACAGTCCCTGCGTAAGAACCGGGGTCCTTATAAAATGACCAGGAATAGCTTAATGAATCACCATCGGGATCGGTGGAGCCATTTGCACTTAGCCCGACAATTGAGCCGGCGCCGGTGGTCATGTATAATACCTGTCGGGTATTATCTCCGTTCAGTACCGCAACAGGATGGTGGTTGGCCTCTTCGTACTTTTTGGTAAGGCTCCAGTCCATGCGGGCTGCAAAGTCGTTATCGTATCCCTTGTTCCAGCGCTTTATGGTTTGGGCACCTTCCTTGGTGTTTCCAAACATATAATAAGGATCATATTGTGGTTCTGCATTAGGATTGATTTTAGCCACTTCCGACATGCTTCGTATCCCTGCCTTTTTTTCAAAACTGAAACGGCCGCCCCAACCGCCCTGGTCAATTTGATCGGGATCGTTTAAGCCATTGGGATAGACATGCATAAAAGCAGGCGTATCACCTTCGGGAGCCCATTTTGTATCGGGATATACCGCACCCAAAGGGCCATGGTTTTGGATGTGCTCAGTATAATAAATGCCATTTTTAGGAGATTGCCAACCGTAAACGCCCGTTGCACGAATATAAAACACTTCGGGGAAGTTTTTGGCAATCCATGCACCGGCATCGTCCTGTCCTAAAATATCGTATAGCCTTAGTTTATTTAAGAATATTGCCAATTCTTCGGCAGAGCGCGTTTCGCGCACTTTCCATATTGCCTGCGCCACAGTGTTCATGCCTCCCCATCCCGTTACCCAAACCGGGCGCGGGTCATCTTTATCTACTGAGGCAATAATCAGTTCCGAGCCCGGGCTGTCTTTGCCTGTCCCCACGTCGCTCATGCCATAGCCTGTTTGTCCCATAAGCGATATGGATTTTAAATATTCAGGACTTGGATATCCTTGGGCATGTACAATCAGATTGTCGTATACCTCTGCATAAGCATTGACAAGCTTGTCAAGCATATTGGTGTTGCTTTGTGTTTTTCTCCAACAGCCGGTAGCAACAATTAAACCTTCAATATCGAACTCGTTGGCACAAACCAACTGGCGTACCATCGATTGTTCATCGTCGGGATCGGCACCCA
>JAAZGQ010000259.1 GCA_012511135.1 Bacteroidales bacterium
TATTTCTTCGGCCTGGAGCTCCGGAGGATAGCTTTCATCGCCTTCGGGCGGAATTCTCAATTCGAAGGGCAGACCCAGGCCTGCCAATAATTCCTGACGCCTGGGAGAATTCGAGGCCAGAATCAGTCTGTAGGGGAAATTTCCGATTAACATCTTACCAGCCAAAAGCTCCATCACTCATCCAATGACCCTGCACCTTGAGAATTTGCTCCAGCAGGTCACGTCCGCAACCTTCACCGCCTTTGTACGAGGATACATAACGCGAGATTGCCCTGATTTCGGGAGCTGCATCGGCCGGGCAACAAGGAAGACCCACCTGCTTCATCACTTCGTAATCGGGGATGTCATCGCCCATATAGGCAATTTCTTCGGGCTGCAACTTGCTCATCTCCAAAAAATGGGCGTAATCTTGTTTTTTGTCGCAGGATCCCATATAAATACATTCTATCCCCAGGAGCTCAAAACGCCTTTTCACGGCTTCCGTACGTCCCCCGGTGAGTATAACAATCTGCAAGCCTTTACGAACGGCCAGCTGCAGAGCATAACCGTCTTTGATGTTGACCGTACGCATCGGCTCGCCCGAAATATGCATGGGAATAGTGTGACTGGACAAGACGCCATCCACGTCAAAGATCACTGCTTTTATTAAACTTAAATCGTAATTAATGGTACTCATACTTTTTTGTTGCTTTCAAATATACTTTCGCTCAGCAGCCTGTAGAGCTCTGCGCGGGCGGGTTGCGATTCCAAGAGGGCAAGATGTTTGTCAATTATATTGTGATCCATCCTTAGGGCGGGACCGGTTTGGGCTTCTTTGGGCGATTTTTCGTGTACTTTGCCGGCTGTTTCATCAATCAAAGGCAGCAGCAAATCAAAAGACAGTGCCTGATCCTGAAGAATCTCTGCTGCCAGCTCGTACAAATGGTTACTAAAATTACAGGCAAAAACGGCCGCCAGATGCAAATAGCTGCGTTTGGAAGAATCGAGTTCGTAAACCCTTTCGGTCAGCTTCTCTGCCATAGAACGGATATTACTGAGAACTTCGGGGGAACGACTTTCGATAAAAAAAGGGACTTTACTCAAATTCAGTTCCCGTTGTTTGCTGAAGGTCTGCAAAGGATACAGTACTCCACAATTTTTGGTGTAAGATTCAAAAACATCCAAACCCAAACTGCCGGAAGTATGCAGCCATACTCCGGGGAAAGAGGGAATCTGTTGCAGAACCAGGGGCAAAGCCTCGTCTTTGAGGGCACAGAGGTAATAATCGGCCGGGCTGAGCGACTGCAGATCATCCGTCCATGCACAAGCCAAAGTCTGTGCCAGACTGCGGGCAGAAGCATCTGTACGGCTGTAGACTTGCAACACTTTGTATCCTGCAGCTTGTAATTGTTTCCCCAAATGAACAGCGACATTACCGGCGCCCAGCAAACAAACAGTCATCTTATTGTTTAAATTGTCCCAGATGCAGTTTTTCCCATTGCAGCTTAGCCTCGTCAAAAGCTTTTCTTTGTTCGGCTTTCATGCCCAAAGCCAGGATGCACAAGACCCCGTATTGTTCGGGTATGCCCAACAATTCACGCACATAGTCTTCGCTGTCCCTGTCCTGAGCATCGCGGCGCTGCCTGATTTGTACCCAGCAGGAGCCCAGCCCCAGGCTTTCGGCCTGCAACTGAATAATCAAGGCCGCTATGGAGGCATCCTCGACCCAGACATCCGATTTGTTTTTGTCAGCAATGATCACTATGCCCAGCGAAGCTCCTTCGATCAAGGCGCTGCCGTGCTTTTTACTTAACGACAATTTTTTAAGCTTGTCGGCATCGTCCACCAAAATAAATTCCCAGGCATTTGTTCTTTTGGAAGAGGGGGACATCAAAGCTGCTCGCATAAGCTCGGCCACGACGTCGGGGCTGATGCATGTTTCCAAAAATTTACGGGTGCTTCTGCGTTGACGAACTAAGTCGATAAAGTTATCCATAGAATTTACAATAATCCGTTACAAATGTACGTTTAATTCCGTAGAATTCCAGTACATTTGCCCTAAAATTCGCCCTTTAATGCACATCAGATACCTGCTTTTCTTCCTTGCATTTATGGTGTCGGGATGGCTGCCTGCCATTGCCCGGGATAACACAATCAAGCTGACAGGATTTGTGATGGATAGCAACAAACGGGCCATAGAGTTGGTCAACGTCTTTGAGCAGAATACTCAACAAGGAACAGCCAGCGATCAAAGCGGCTATTACGAACTGGAACTGCCCTGGCAGGACACCCTGATCCTGTATTACAGCTGCCTTTCGTACCAGGCCGCTGTTCGTATAGTCCCTGTAGAAGTCAATCAACTGGTGCTGAACGTCACTATGACAACCAGCTCCAAGACCCTGGATGAAGCAGTGGTTACCGGACAACAAAGACGCACAGGCAGCCTGGAGAAAGTCGATATTTCCGATATCCGCCTTTTGCCCGACCCGACGGGAGGCAGCATCGAAGCCTTGCTGGTTACTTTTGCGGGAGTCAGCTCCAACAACGAACTGAGTTCCCAATATTCGGTCAGGGGTGGCAACTACGACGAGAATCTGGTGTACGTAAACGGCATGGAGGTTTACCGCCCCTTGCTGATTCGCAGCGGCCAGCAGGAAGGCCTGAGCTTTGTGAATCCCCAAATGACCGACGAGGTAAAGTTCTCGGCCGGTGGATTTGAGGCCATGTACGGAGACAAAATGGCCTCGGTGCTGGATATACGCTACAAAAAGCCCGAAGAATTCGAAGGTTCAGCGGCCCTAAGCCTGCTGGGTGCCAATGTCTTCCTGGGTCAGGCCTCCAAAAACGGCAAATTCAGGCAAATACACGGCATGCGCTACAAGACCAATGCTTATCTGCTAGGTACCCTCGACACTGAGGCAGAATACAGGCCTTCGTTTTTGGATTACCAAACCTACATGACGTATAGTCTGGCACCCAAATGGGAGCTTTCGTTTCTGGGCAATTTTTCTCAGAACAATACCATTTAGTGCCCGAAACCCGCAAAACTAAATACGGCGTTTTCAACAATCAATACGAATTTTACGTTTATTTCGAGGGCAAGGAAAAAGATTTGTTCCGCACGGCTTTTGGTGCTCTCAGTCTGGAGCACAAAGCTCATCGTAACCTCAGCCTCAGCCTCAGTACTTCGCTCTTTCGCACCGACGAAGAAGAAAATTACGACATCACGGGAGAATACTACCTGAGCGATACTCCCATTAAGAACAATCAGGCCGACACTGCCAATACCACCATACTGGGTACCGGCCTTTTTCATGAACATGCCCGCAACCAACTCACAGCCAAAGTATTGAACGTATCGCATCGTGGTGAGTGGCGCCTGCAGCGGCACGAAATCAAGTGGGGCCTGGGTTGGCAACTTGAGGACATTGATGACCGCCTTCGCGAATGGGAATTGCGTGACTCTGCCGGATATTCGCTGCCTTACAGCGACAGGCAAATTCTTTTGACCAACAACCTGCTGTCGAAAGTTCAAATGAACAGCCATCGCTTTACGGGTTATTTGCAGGACAGTTGGAAAACCCGTATCAAAGGAGGCCTGTTCACAATTAACGGAGGCTTGCGGTACAATTACTGGACCTTCAACCGGGAGCTTCTGCTCAGCCCCAGAGTATCCATGAGCTTTTTGCCCGCCTGGGAAAAGGACTTCAGTTTCAGGTTGTCAGGTGGGCTTTATTACCAGGCTCCCTTTTACAAGGAGCTGCGCGATACGGTGACAACGAACGGCCTGAGCGAAGTGGTACTGAACCACTCCATCAAGGCTCAGCGCTCCTGGCAGGTGGTCTTGGGCA
>JAAZGQ010000260.1 GCA_012511135.1 Bacteroidales bacterium
CCACTGCATCATACTCCGTTCGAGTCGAATCCAAAACCACAAATCCTAGCCCGTCGACACGGAATTTGCGAACCTTCATACCATTAGTTGAGCTAAACGATCCAACGAGTTTAGGTTGCTGTCCGTCTGCCGCTTTGAGGTATAAATCCTTGAAAGTTTGAGGAAAAATCAGCCCCTTATTACTTAATAGATATACTGCCTCTTCGTCCTTGTTATCGAGCAGTTCTATTACAACTTCTTCCAGTTGCATAGCTCCATAATCGTAGGACAAGGCCGCTTTCAATTCATTCAATGTACTTACTATTGCCCCCTGGGCTGTCATTTCAAAATCAGGTAAAGCAAAAAAGGTTTTAGTTCCTAAATAATCTACTGCATTAAAAACCAACTGAAGAGCATCCTGGCTTAAATATTGGTATTGTTCTGATGAAAGTCCGATCAAGAGATATTTGGCCTCGGGTTGGCTGTTGATTTCCTGAATAGAAGTCAATCCGGGAAATTCCAATGGAGAAGCTATCATCTGACTTTCAGGACCCACATAGCTTTCTGTAAGCAAGGCCTGTATGCCTGCCTCTGTTCCGACCAGGCTGTCAAACAAGGTAATACAATTATTTGTATCGGGGCTCAGCCCGCTAAAAAGGGGATGATAACGAAAAGCCTGGTTTATTTTGAGTGTTTTACTTATTTCATTTGCCTGTGAGGCATCTTGCGTAACTGACCAATTCCAGCCTTGCCCAAAGCCGTAATTATGAGCTTTGAGATTCAACAAAGGCTTGTTGCCAAGCAGGTATCTGGCCAATAAAGAAATTTGAGCCTGATCTTCCGGAAAATCGCTCAATACTACTACGTCGTAGTCTTTGAACAAAGCATTAACACCGACACTATCCACAAGCTCTGTGTACAAATCGGGATAAAAAATGCTAAGATTGTAGCGATCCATCAAAGCCGGTAACAATTCAGTATCAGTTGAATCTTTTGTATTGACGGCTCTTTGCCCTATTCTTATACGGTTTTCGGCAGTATTGATATAGGCAATATTCAAGGCTTCGGGCTTGTAGGCACGGTATTCAAAACCATTGATCGCCAAATTGGCCAATAAGAACTGACCGTTTTCATTGTAATCTCCCGCCGAAGGTAACAAACGAATCATGACCTTAGCTTTGTTGGTGAGTTCCGGAAGTTCGAGTTTTACAGAGCTCATTTCGGAATAATCCATCAAAGCAGGATAAGCTCCGGCCTTTGTCCAACTCAAAGCATTATCTGTCGAATATACAACTACCAGACTGTCGGCCGATTCCCTGAAATTGAAATCAAAGTTCAAACACAATTCCTGAAAAGCGAGGGTGGACAATTCAATCTGATAATAGCTTTCGTGTTTCGTTGCGTCCAAATAGTCTTGCTGAGAGTTTTTCCCGGCAGGATTAAGCATAATTGCCTGCTGGCCGCAATCGTGCCCCAATTGCATACCCTCAGCCGGTCCCATATACGATAATCTGGCCCTTACAACGCCCAAATCGGAGGCATACAAAGAATAATACTCTGTCTCCCAGACACCGTCTTCGTCGGTGACCAGTTCTTCCAGATCGACCGTTCCACTGGGTTTGGGCCTGAATTTAAAATCCCAGCCGGCTACCAGCCCGTCAAAAACAGGAACCTGGCCTTCTTCGATCATCCCATAAATCTTGATACTGTTTATATAAAGCAAACCGGTAGGCCGGGCTCCCATGTC
>JAAZGQ010000261.1 GCA_012511135.1 Bacteroidales bacterium
GTCCTAATAGGGGCTTATGCTTAATTAAATCTTTTAAAGCTGAGGCTTTAATTCCTGAGTGTATTAAGTCAGGAAGCGTTCTTTTATTTCATCTCTTACCCTGTAAAACTCGCTTAATATGAATTCTTCAGAGCCCTGAGCATGCGAAGGATCCTCAAAGCCAATGTGCAGGCGATGTTTCACCTTGCCCATAAACAAAGGACAGCTTTCGTTGGCGTGATCGCAAACCGTTATCACATAGTCCCATTCCTCCAGGATGTATTGGTCAAGCATTTTAGGTTTATGATGACTGATATCTACGCCCAGTTCTTTCATCACTTGCACTGCAGTCTGATTCACCTGTTTGGCCGGTTCAGTTCCGGCTGAACAAACCTTGAGATTTTTATCAAAACTCTGTAAAAAGCCATGCGCCATTTGACTGCGACAGCTGTTCCCGGTACATAAAATTAGAATCTTCATTTTAGGTCATTTTTAAAAAATTAAATAGGTTCAAAGCCCCGGTCTCAATAGATATTCTCAGCTTTTTGCCCGCGAAATTATATTCCCCCGTAAATTATTCCGGAGATCGTAGCCATAACAATAACCAGTGCGACATAGACCATGGTTTTTTGCGTTCCAAGCACTTTCCTTATTACCAACATATTGGGTAAGGACAAGGAGGGACCGGCCAACAACAAAGCCAATGCAGGGCCTTTGCCCATACCGGAAGCAATCAAGCCCTGCAAAATAGGAACTTCCGTTAAGGTGGCAAAATACATGAAGGCTCCAACAATAGAAGCAAAGAAATTTGACAAAAGTGAATTGCCGCCGACCAGCCACTGAATCCACTCATTGGGAATAATACCGGCAATAGTATAGCCGTCGTGTGTAGAACCCAACAGAAAACCTGCCGTAACAACCCCGATGGCCAGCAAGGGCAAAATTTGCTTAGCAAAACCCCAGGACGATAAAGTCCACTCTTTGTTGTCCTGATCCCTTTTATCTAACAAGGTAATTGTACTTAATGCCGCTATGCCTACCATCATAGGTACCAGCGGAGCCAGTTTAGCATCCTCAATTAAATTGGATGAAATTACTGCTGAACCAATAACGACTAAGGCAGACAACAATACCCACTGCCATTTTATTTTGAGAATATAAATTAAAGAATACCCCAGAAACAAGGAGAAGAATCCGGTAATGTACCATTTGTAGGCCCATACGTAATACCAGACACTCGAAGTATCGTTACTTTCAGGGCTACCCCAATTAGCAAAAACCAAAATCAATACCAGGGTAAAGAAGTGAAAAGAAGTTTGCCACATGGGACGTTTTTCCGCAGGCAATTCAATATTCATCTGCTCTTCGCGTTTGATTTTTTCTTCTTTGCGATAAATCAGGGACATGGTGATGCCAATAACAACACTAAACACAACAGCGCCAATGGTTCGTGCCAAACCCATTTCAAAACCCAATATACGGGCAGTCAAAATGATGGCCAGAATATTGATGGCAGGACCTGAATATAAAAAGGCTATGGCCGGACCTAAACCGGCGCCTCTTTTGTGAATGCTCGAAAACAGCGGAAGAATGGTACAACTGCAAACGGCCAGAATGGTGCCGGAAACTGCCGCAACTGTATACGCCAACCATTTCTTGGCGTTTGCTCCAAAATAGCGCAATACTGAACCCTGGCTTACAAAAACAGCAATAACACCGGCAATAAAAAAGGCCGGCAACAAACACAAAATTACGTGCTCGCGGGCATACCATATGACTAAATCAAAAGTGGCGGCAACGGCCGTATTGAATCTTGCACTTTCGATAGGCAGGAAAAAAGCAAAGCCAAAAATCAGGGCAATCCAAAACAGAATTTTAAATTCTTTCTTCGTTTCCATTAA
>JAAZGQ010000262.1 GCA_012511135.1 Bacteroidales bacterium
CAGAATAGTTGTTTGTCCAACCAGCTAACCGAAATATTTGTAGGAGAAAAGGCAAGACTGGAGTATTATGAGCTGGAAATGACGCATTCGCAAAATGCCAGGATATGCAACACTTTTATAGACCAGCAAGCCTCTTCCACTGTTTTTGTTAATGGAATTACACTGAACAATGGCGTAACTCGCAATAATCTAACATTGAGAATGCTTGGAGAAAAGGCAGAATCCAAGTCCTCAGGATTTAGTCTGCTGGATCAGAAACAAGTTTCTGATTATCATATCGCCGTTGAACATCTGGTATCGGAATGCAACAGTCAGCAATTGTATAAATATATTCTGGACGATGAGTCCAGAGGGGTGTTTGCAGGTAAAGTGCTGGTGCACCCGGATGCGCAAAAGACTAATGCTTATCAGTCGAACGCCAATCTCTGCAATTCGGACAAAGCCAGAATGAACGCACAGCCTCAGCTGGAGATTTATGCGGATGACGTAAAATGCAGCCACGGCTCGGCCACCGGCCAAATTGACGAAAACGCTTTGTTTTATATGCGCTCAAGAGGACTTTCGGAACAGGAAGCCCGGATGATGCTGAAATTTGCCTTTGTGGCAGATGTAATCGAGGGGATTCAATTAATTCCCCTGAAGAACAGGATACACAATCTGGTAGGAAAGCGTTTTCGCAAACAGATGAGCGCTTGTGCCGGCTGCGACATTTGTTGAAAAAAATACTAAGGCCATGGAATCGAAATTTGATGTAGCTTCCGTTAGAAAGCAATTTCCCATATTGGAACAAAAAGTGTACGGACAGCCTTTGGTATATCTTGATAACGCAGCCACAACTCAAAAGCCACGCTCTGTGGTCAAAAGAATAGAAGATGCTTATTTTGGTCAAAACGCCAATGTTCACCGGGCAGTTCATTTATTGAGTCAGCAGGCAACCGAAGCGCACGAAGCAGCAAGAGTGGAGGTTCAGCATTTCATCAACGCCGCTGAATCTGATGAAATAATTTTTACCAGAGGAACCACAGAGTCTATTAATCTGGTGGCCTTTTCTTTTGGCGAAGCTTTTTGCCGGGAGGGGGATGAGATTTTGATTTCAAGCATGGAGCATCATTCCAACATCGTTCCCTGGCAAATGTTGTGCGAGCGTAAGAAAATGCACCTAAAAGTGATTCCTATCGACGATAATGGCTGTTTATTGTTCGATGAATACGCTAAATTATTGAGTCCAAAAGTGAAATTACTTGCCATCACGCATGTTTCTAATGTGCTGGGAGTCGAAAATCCCCTAAGGCAAATGATAGAATTAGCACATAGTCAAGGCATTCCGGTTTTGGTTGACGGAGCGCAGGCTGTCGCTCATATGTCGGTGGATGTTCAAGCTCTGGATGCTGATTTTTATGCTTTCTCATCACATAAAATTTTTGGGCCAACCGGAGTCGGCGTTTTATACGCAAAACGCAACTTGCTGGAGCAAATGCCTCCTTACCAGGGAGGAGGTGAAATGATAGATCAAGTGCATTTTGAAAAGACTACTTACAATAAGATTCCTTTCAAATTCGAAGCCGGAACACCTGATTTTATTGGTACGGCAGCCTTGGCTGAGGCCTTGCGTTTTGTTGAAGAAATTGGTCTGGACAAGATTGCCGAACACGAAAAACAACTTTTGGACTACGCTCTGGAGAAACTCAACCAGGTAAAGGGTTTTCAGCTGATAGGAAAGATCCCTGAGAGGCACGCTATCGTACCCTTTTTGTTGAAGGGTATACATTCTTACGATGTGGGCTTACTCCTGGACAAGCTCGGAATTGCAGTCAGAACGGGATCACATTGTGCCCAGCCGCTATTGGAACGTTTGGGTATGGATACTTGTGTGCGGGCTTCCTTTGCTTTTTACAACACAACAGAAGATATTGATCGCTTGCAGGCAGCTTTGAACCGAATTGGGAATATGTTTAATTGAACCGAAATGAATATAGACGAAATTCAGGAAAATATAATTCAGTCGTTTGATGAAATCGAAGACTGGATGGACAAATATCAATTGTTGATCGACATGGGCAACTCTTTGAGCCCCCTGGATGAACAATACAAAAAACCACAACATCTGATAGAAGGATGTCAAAGCCGGGTATGGATACACGCCAGCTACAAGGAAGGCAAAGTGTATTTTGAAGCCGAAAGCGATACGGTTATTGTGAAAGGTCTGGTTTATTTGTTGCTAAAGATTTTTTCGGGTCGAACTCCGGATGAAATACTAAAGGCAGATTTGTATTTTATTGAGCGGATAGGGCTAAAGGAACATTTATCGCCAACCAGA
Source organism: Bacteroidales bacterium (assembly GCA_012511135.1). Lineage (GTDB taxonomy): Bacteria > Bacteroidota > Bacteroidia > Bacteroidales > UBA1402 > UBA1402. The sequence goes on from JAAZGQ010000262.1 coordinate 2,318, forward strand.
GCCAATGGATTCACGGCAATGCTTAAGCAAATGCGAAATTATGCTTTGGCTTTTAAATTGTCCTGAGGTTTGCCAATTTTGGCAAGCAGGCCTTTTCTCCATTCTGAATAAGCAATTCCATAGCTGGTATTAACGGTTCTTTTCATAGAGTCTACAGAGCCGAAACCACAAAGTTCTGCCAGGGTATTGTTATTGTATTGCGGGTACTCAGTGATAGTTCTTTCCAACTCTTCGAGCCTGTAGTGGTTCACAAAACTGCAAAAGTTTTGATTGAAACGGGTATTTATGAAGTTTGAAACGTAGGTGCGGTTGGTTCCTGCTATTTGAGCCACGTCTCTTATGGTCAGCTTACTGTTCAGGTAAATTTTATCATTCACAAACAAATGCAGTATTTTTTTGGGGACCTCTGCTTTGAAGTATTCAATTTCCTGATCTGTGGCTAAGGCTTCAGTTTGTTCCTTTGTGCTATCGGTTTCGTAAGTAGGATTAACCACTTTCTGAACATTGCCAAGCAATCCGATTACAAAGAGCAGGGAGGAAAAAACCAGTGAAGCAATGGCTAAGGCTACGGGCTCGGCAAAAAAGAAATCACGTCCCAGCATTCCCAGAACAAATGAGGAAATACCTATGAGAATAATGCATAGATTGAGCAGTTCTGCCTTATATATTCTGCTGTCTTCTATGTCGGAATAATATTGGCCGGCGCTGTATTTATATTTTTTCAGCAAAATGGTATTGCCTGTAACACAAAGTATTACCTGTATTAAAAAAAGAAGCTTCATACCGGTCAGAACAATTTTAAGGAAATTCCACGGGCTGTTTTCGTAGTCGGTTATCAGGGTTTGATAATTCTCTTGAGGGCTAATTAAAATACCAATCAAATAGACAGAAAAAAACAAGCTCGGCAAGGCAAGGTATTTGAAATGTTTTGTAAGCTTAAATGATTCATCCACCGTCAGGAGCCTGACATAAATGTAAAAAAGAGGATACACCAGTAGCGATGCATATTGGTATAAGGGATCAATGTAAAGGTAGATTTCGGCGAAAGGATAGAAAAACAGAAAGTGAGAAAAATAAAGAATAAAGGCAAAAAGCATAAACTTTCCCAGAAACAATCTTGCGCGGTCGTTATTATGCCTGTTTTCCATATTTAGCACAATAGTCCAAAACAAGGTAACATAAACGGGGGTTAGCAATAAAACTATTTTAAACATAGAATCTGTTTTATGCCCAAAAATAGGCATTTTGAGCATAAAAATGTATCTTTTACGGCATTAATTTTACCTTTTGCTTTATCAGAGAGGGTCACAATACATATATTTGTTTGTTTAAAAAAAAAGAGTCCCCCTAAAAGACTAATCCTATTTATCCACATTAAAACCAAGGACTTATGAAAAATAAAGTACAGTTGTTGCTGTTAACAATGTTTTTTGCAGTTAGCTGCCCGTTTTATGCAGCTCAATATAACGAAGGTAGCAAAGTCCCATCGACCAATAGCAATGATTTGTTGAGCTATGGTATGTTTAGTCCTGAAAATTCCGAGGATGTTTTTTTTCAGTTAATGCAAAAATACAGTTTAGACCCGGAAGCAAGTGAGCCGATTTATCTGAATTTATACAATCCGGATCTTAGCCTGATTAAAAGTATGGAACTGTCACTGCCTGCTCCAAATTCACAATTAAATTATTGGGCAGGAGGATTAAATCTGGTCAATAGTATGGAGCAGGACACTTTGAAACAATATCTGGTGTACAAATATTCTTCGTACGACAGCGCTTTTGTTTCTCAATTTACCGACGAAGACTGGAGTGTTTTTATTGGAGTGCTCGATGAAAACGGTGATTCATTATTTACTGTTTTGAGTAATTATCATGGATTTGAAACATTCGAAGCAGAGGGTAAGGCCAAATTGGCCGTAAATACGCTATGGTCAAAAGACACCACTTATTACGAAGGCGGAGGCTGGTATACTACTTATGTATATACCGGGCAGGTATACGATTTATCCAGTGGAAGCCTCGAATTGCAAATGCCGCATGGAATAATGTATGAAGGCATCACCTTCGACCAAGGACACAGACGCATACTGGGCAGAAACAACAATATTGCAGCTGCCTACGAAGATATCTATAAGGATCATGATCTTGTCTTATACAATCTGGACGGTTCTTTCTATAAAACGGCGGTTGACAGCCTGACAGATTATAGAACCGGTGAATTCTACTATTTATCATCGGTCGAAAAATATTGCATGAAAGAGAAATACGGCAACACCATATATTCACTGCCTGATTACGAAGAATTGGCTAAGGGGGGTATTTTTTACGACAGCCAGGGTTTGGCTAAACTTGTAGATTACAACGATACCACTGTCAGTATTTATAACGAAGATCTAAGCTTGCACAAAAGCCTGACATTCGAACAGGATAATATGCACAGTGTAGTCTGGGTAAACATGCACGACATTGTAAGCGACGACAAAATTGAAATTGTGCGCGAATGTCCCAACGGCGGTCTGCAGATTTTCACCGAAGACGGCGATACTATTATAGACAACTGGGATTTAAAACTGGTAGATGATTCTGATTTTTCCGGAGGCAAAGTGGTGTTGCGCTACCCGGAAGAAACTTATGGTCGGCTCATTACGACCAATATGAATGATTTCGATTATTTCTCGAGTTGTTATAAAGTTGGTAATCTGCCTGTAATTGCTCAAATGGCTGATGCCCCCGGAGCCGATAATATTGAATTATTGGGTTTGGGCGATGAGGGATTTGTTGTGCTGGATACACTTGAATTGATTGAAGGCCAGGGGGCGTTTGTGGTCGGAGAAGGCGAATATGCCCTACGCAGTCAGGGCAAAGCACAATCGGAAACTCTCCACAGCTTAAATACTTATTTTCCCGGTGAGTTACTTTGGGAGAATGCCGGAATAGTGTCGTTTACTACAGACGAGACAGATCCCTTAATTATAAGCATTCAGACTGTTGATTTGACGGCAAGTCCAGGTGCCGGCGGGCAAATAAGTGGAACAATCCGCCTGCTCGATGATGAAGCTGTTTTACGCAGCACAGCATTACCGGCCTATGATTTGTACTTAGTAGTATCCTCCGATCACACTCAGGTAAAATCCTTTACTACCAGTGATGAGCAGGGAGTTTATCTATTTGATCAGCTGCCTGCGGGATCCTATGATGTATTACTTAATATTGAGGGCAAATCCATGACATCGGTAAATACCGTGGTATTGTCATCTGATGCCAGCATTATTGAAAACGTAGATTACGAAATTACCGAAGAAGGCATTGTGGCTGCGATGCAAAACAGTATAGAAAAGCCCCGCCAAAAAGCCCCGGGCAGTTATTTAATTCATCAGGGCAACACCCTGTTGATAAGCGGTATGGAAGGAACAATTCAAGTAAGAATTATCGACTTGAGCGGCAGGGTGTTGCTCAATACCCAAACAAACCGTGCTCAGGTGGATGTCACCGGACTTCAAAATGGCATTTATCTGCTTGAACTGCAAGCGGGAGAGCAAAAACAAGTACTCAAATTCAGAAAACAATAATTATAAACACATCACGTGAATTCTAAACTTAGTAATCAATTGCAATTAAATTTTTAGTCATGAAAAAAGGTATTTTATTTATAGCATTAGGCTTATTTGCCTATACGATGGTATCTTGTGATCCTGGCGATGGTCCCGGAGGAGGAGAGCAGGAAACGAGCAAAAACTATTGGGAGCGTTCAGCTTTGACACATTTTCAGTTGAGAGGGCCTGTGAAAACAATCAAAGAGTTTTATACAGACACCACGTACAAAATGACCACTTTCGATGAAATCGGAAGAATTGTAAGCGATGAATACGTAGGTCCGTACGAAAATTCTTCGGTTAGTTATGTATATAATGCTTTGGGACAATTGGTAAGTATGGGTACCACCACATACGAATACGCCAATCACGGCAGGTATGTTCCAAGGGGGCGTTTCCATATGAATACTGCCGGATTGACTCCCAACCTTTCTTTAGTAAGTAATGAAGGAGGCCATACAAATTATACGTTTGTGGTAGATACTTTATTTATTATTTCTACAAGCCAATACGAGGAAGAGGTCTATGTGGATACTGCAAAATTTACTTATTCCGGAAAATATCCTGTGTCTTTTAGAACAGAAAATGTGTCTCCTACCACAGGCAATATCTGGGGGGAATTTATAGATATTACCTATCAGGAGAACGGAATGTTTGACGAATATTCCGAAGGCAACTTTGGAACCGGTGAAAATGCCCACACGAGCACCAGAACTACTAAATATTTGGTTGATGAGGAATTTATGCTGGTTGATTCCAAGGTGTACGTTGATAATTATTATGGCTACGAACCAGCGACTTATACTCAACAATACACATACAATCAGCAAAAAGACATTTTAACAATAACCGAAGGAGAGTACATTGAAGAATATTCCAATTACGTTTACGATGCTCATAATAACTGGACCAGCCGCAATTACAGGTACAAAAACGGAGAAACCTGGTCGGATTTGTCTGAAGAACGTAGGGAAATTACCTATTGGGAATAATGTTGCCTGATTCAGGAGATTCGAATTGCAGCATACGTTTTTTGATCGCCTGAAACCATATAAATGCGGTCAAACCCTTTAAAAGGCTGGTTAGGCTGATGGCCCACCAGATACCGGCAAGACCCATTCCGTTTTTGGCCAGCAAAATGGCCAGAGGTATGCGAAGTAGATTAAATAAGGAGCTGATCAGGGCAGGGGGCAAGGTTCTCCCTGCCCCAAAAAACACTCCCTGAATGGTGATTTCCAACATCATAAATAGCATCGTGTATCCCTCGATCCGCAGGAATAATTGCCCAGCCTCGAAAGCCGTCTGACCGGGAACAAAAAAACTGAAGACTTCTCCTCCAAAAAACACAAACAAGAGGGTAAGCAGCAATCCAAAGACGGTGGTAATGATCAGCCCGGAACGATAGGCGCGCAGAATTCTCGATTTTTTCTTTGCCGCATAGTTTTGAGCAACAAAAGCACTCAGGCCGGTACTGAAACCTTGTGATGTATTCCAGGCCAGTCCTTCGATCTGACCTCCGGCAGTAAGCGTCATCAAACCAATAAGCCCTCCAAAGATTGAAGAGATTCGTCCCATCAGCAAATTGATAAAGGCGAAAAAACCGCTGAAAAGAGTCACAGGCAGCCCCAACTTTACAATTTAACGGATACAGGCCGGTTGCAGCCGGACAAAAAAAGGAAAACTCCCTAATAGCTTGTCCCGGAGCTTTAATTGAACGAAAAACAAGAGGCAGACCACCACCTGCGAAATCAGAGTCGCCAGGGCGGCTCCCGCCGTACCCATATCCAG
>JAAZGQ010000023.1 GCA_012511135.1 Bacteroidales bacterium
GATACTATAAGTGCAAACATCTTGTTTTCGTTTTTGTGGGGGCAAATGTAGGCTTAATTTTTTTATGTACAAACAATCGGCTGTTTTTTTTTGTTTTTTCTACTATTCTATTTATGCGTGGTGATAAGGTTCCCCTCTCAGAATGGTCACGGCCCGGTAGAGCTGCTCCACAAAAAACACCCTAACCATTTGATGCGAGAAGGTCATTTTCGACAGCGAAAGCCTTTCGGGAATACGTCTGTAAACAGAATCATCAAAACCATATGGGCCACCGCATACAAAGACCAGGTTGCGTAAGCCGGCGTTCATCTTTTTTTGGAGGTAGGCTGCAAAAGCCTCCGAAGTATATTCCTTGCCCCTTTCGTCCAGCAAGACCAGAGCATTCTCTGGTTTAATAAAAGGTTCCAGCAAAGCCGCTTCGCGCTGCTTCTGTTCTTGCTCGCTGATTTTTCCCGAGCTTTTGAGTTCCGGTAGATAAATTATTTCGAAGGGTAAATAATGCTTTAATCTTTCCTCAAACAGCTTGATACTCTTGCGGGCATAATCTTCGCTGGTTTTTCCTGTCAATAAAAAAACGATTTTCATTTCAATTAATGTTTGCCCGAAGAGGTTTGTTCTGTTCCCCGAAGCCTGTTTATAAAAAGATAGAGTTTGTTCTCAGTCCTTTGTTTATGCAAAAAAAGATATTTTTGTGCAATTCGCGAAGCTCTTGCAGGGCTTTTTGGAATAAAGGCTGTATTTTTGCCTCAAATTACTCCGGAGGAAATAAAACACTTAACACATGGCCACATTAGAAGATTTTATCCGCAATGCCTTTGCCGAAGACATAGGAGAAGGCGATCACACCAGTTTGAGTTGCATTCCTGCCTCTGCCAGTGGCAAATCGGTATTACTTATCAAAGAAGCTGGTGTAGTTGCCGGTGTTCGGGTTGCATTGGAAGTGTTCAGGCTCTTCGATCCGCAACTGCAGACTACTGTCTTTTTTCAGGACGGCCAAAAAGTCAAACCCGGCGATATTGTCTTTGAAACTGCCGGCAGTGTTCGTTCTCTTTTGCAGACTGAACGCCTGATGCTCAACATTATGCAACGTATGAGCGGCATAGCCACCACCACCCGTTTGTATGCCGACCAACTGCAAGGCTTACGCACCAGGGTCATCGACACACGCAAAACCACTCCCGGCATGCGCCTGCTCGAAAAGGAAGCCGTGGTACTGGGCGGAGGCAGTAACCACCGCATAGGGCTTTACGATATGATACTGCTCAAAGACAACCACGTCGATTTTGCCGGCGGCATAGCCCGGGCCATCACTGCAGGCAGACAATATTTACAGGATCAAAAGCTGGATCTCAAAATCGAAATCGAAGTTCGTTCCCTGGACGAACTGGAACAGGTGCTCCAAACCGGGGGCGTGGATCGCATCATGCTGGACAATTTCGATCCTGCCACTACCCGCCGGGCCGTTGAGCGCATTGCCGGACATTACGAAACTGAATCTTCGGGCGGCATTACTCTCGATACGATTCGGGACTATGCCGAATGCGGGGTGGATTTTATTTCGGTCGGTGCCCTCACCCACTCCGTTCAAAGCCTGGATATGTCATTCAAGGCTGTTTTATGAATTACACGCTGATCCGCTCCCGTCGCAAAACCCTGGCTTTGCAGCTTAAAACCGACGGCAGCCTGCTGGTGCGCTGTCCCCTGAAAATGAGCCTGCAAGAAGTGGAAAACTTTATACAGGCCAAGCAAGGCTGGATACTTGCCAAACAACAACTACTAAAGGAGAACTTTCAAAAACGACAAGCTTTTCGACTGCAGCCTGGTGTACAACTCCGGTATCTGGGCAGAACCTATCCCCTGCGTATTTCCGAAAACAGACAGAGCGGATTTGATGCCCGGGGCTTTTATCTGGGCAACAATGTTGCGGAAGAAAAAATTCAGGCCGGGGTCATAAAAATCTACAAACAGCTTGCCACAGCATGCATCACTGCCAAAGTGGAGCATTACGCCCGCCTGTACAAACTCCAACCAAAGGCCATACGCATAGGCTCGGCCAAAACCCGCTGGGGCTCCTGCAACGCAAAAAATCAGCTCAGTTTCAGCTGGCGGCTAATTATGGCAGACGAACTTTGCGTAGATTACGTGGTGCTGCACGAATTGGCCCATACCCTGGAACACAACCACGGCAAGAACTTCTGGATAAAACTTGGCCGGATGATGCCCGACTACCCGCAAGCCCGCCAGCAACTGCGGCTCTTTGGCAAAAACTTGCAGACAGAGAACTGGTAAAGTGTCTAATAGAATTTTTTATACAGAAACTCCAATATACTCTCTTCATTTATCCTACTATGAAAAGTTCTCTTTTCTCTTTGATTGTTCTGCTGTTATACAGTTCTATGACTCAACATACTTTGGGTCAAAACCCGTCTTCGGATAAAGAAACCCAAGGAATTGATCTTCCAGAAATGGTTTTTGTCAAGGGAGGTCGTTTTTTAATGGGAAGCAATTATCAGAAAAATAAAGCACATATAAGAGACAATGCAACTGAACATTTGGTTTTTGTCTCTGATTTTTATATCGGTCGTTATGAAGTAACCCAGAAACTATGGAAAACTCTGATGGCAAACAACCCGAGCAGTCTGAATGAATTTCCCGATCATCCTGTGGAAAGCGTCAGCTGGTATGAAGTTCGATCCTTTATTATAAAACTCAATCAAATTAGCGGAAAAAATTACCTTCTGCCTACAGAAGCAGAATGGGAATACGCGGCAAGAGGCGGTGATAAAAGCAAAGGCTACAAATACAGTGGAAGTAACAGCATTCACAGGGTTGCCTGGTATTTCAACAACAGCAAAGATCAAACTTGGTCTGTGGGCAAGAAAAAAGCCAATGAATTAGGAATCTACGATATGACCGGAAACGTATTGGAATGATGCTCAGATTGGTACGCAAATTATCAGGACAGTATTCAATACAATCCTCAAGGTCCTTCCCGCGGCAAATTTCGAGTGTGTCGTGGAGGCAGTGCCTACGATGAAAAATCAAATTGCCTGATCACTACCCGATACAGTGCTTCCCCTGTAAACCGCAACGGGGGTTTGGGCTTCCGCCTGGTTTTAAGCTCAATGGAATGACCGGATAGTCGCACTGAACCGGCTTGTTTCCCGCATCCTTGATCAGGATCGAATATTTCTCCAATTCACCCGACGAGTAGCCGAGGCAGGAAAGCCCGCGAAAGCCGGGTGTTTTACTCTTGTGGACAATTACGTTATTTATCGGTACCATTTTTTGAATTCTGAGTCTGAAAATTTAGTATTTTTACACTCAGAATTTATAACTATTTACAACACTAAGCTATGTCTACAGGATTTTATAC
>JAAZGQ010000024.1 GCA_012511135.1 Bacteroidales bacterium
CCCTGGCAGACTACTTTGAGGTTCACCTCATTTACTGCTTCGAAAAAAAAGGAGTACTAATGAACCAGGAAGACGAAAACAGCGTAATTTCGGAAATCGATACAGCCTTATTCAAAGAATACTTAGAGCAAGGCATCATTCAGGGAGGTATGATTCCTAAACTGCAAAATGCTTTCGAAGCCATCCGTTGTGGCGTAAGGGACGTCACTATTACCAAAGCTCAGGATATCCTTCTGGGCAGAGGCAGCAGAATAGTGCAGTAAGTCTGAATTACATGGAAGAAAGCAGGCGTTTTACCGTTTCGGAAATTTGCCTGCCTTCGGCTTTGCCCGACAGGGCTTTAGAAGCCATCCCCATCACTTTGCCCATATCGGCCGGGCCTTTGGCAGCCGCTTGTTTGATGATTTCATTCAGCGCCGCTTCCAGTTCTTCGGGGCTTAAAGCCTTAGGCAAATAGCTTTGAATGATGACAGCCTCGGCCAGCTCGTTGGCAGCCAGCTCAGGCCGGTTTTGTTGTTCATAAATGGCTGCAGAATCTTTGCGTTGCTTGAGCATTTTGCTCAGGATTTTCATCAAGGCCTGATCATCGAGTTCACCACTAAAACCCGGGGCAGTGCGGGCTTCCAGAATTTCTTTTTTAATTCCGCGCAAAGTCAGTTTGCGCACTTCGTCTCTGGCCAGCATGGCGGCCTTGAGATCTTCATTGATTTGATCTGTTAATGCCATGACTATATTCTTTAATAATTACGCAAAAGGACGTTGATTGGCCGGTTGTTTATCGAGCTGATCAATAATTTCTTCGTCATCCAGTTCCTGATTGCTCAACACTCTGGATTTATAAATAAGCCTGCGGGGAGGAATACCGAAGTTGTCGGGATAATAGGTGCCTTTACGGTTTTCCCTTTTGCGCCGCATTTCTTCGATATCTTCTTCGAGCTCCTGAGTTTTTATTTGCCTGTGCACCTTAACCTGAGGCACATCATCAATGCCAAAACCACTGGCCAGCATGGTTACTTTTATTTGATCGTCCAGGTCGTTGTCTGCAGCGATTCCCCAGATAACTTCTTCTACCTGGTTGACAAACTGATCCATAAAGAGACGGATTTGCTCCATTTCGTGAGTCATAATCTCAGCCTTATCGCTGCAGGTAATGTTGAACAATATCTTGCGGGCACGGAATACATCGTTGTTGTTGAGCAAAGGTGATTTTAAGGCTGAATTCAGAGCCTCGGTCAGACGTTGCTGGCCATCACCGTAACCGGCACTCATAACAGCGACCCCACCCTCTCTCAGAACTGTATTTACGTCGGCAAAGTCCAGATTAATGTAGCCGGGTACTGTAATAATCTCGGCAATGCTTTTGGCAGCAGTCGTCAAAGTATCGTCTGCCTTGAGAAAGGCATTCTTCACGGTAATTTCGGGATAGATGCGAAAAAGTTGCTCGTTGTTGATTACCAGCAGGGCATCCACATTTTTACTCATTTCCTCTACACCGTCCAGGGCCTGATTGATTTTGGATTCACCTTCCCAGCGAAAAGGAATGGTAACAATACCTACCGTAAGGATGCCCATATCGCGGGCTATACCGGCAATGACAGGCGCAGCTCCGGTACCGGTGCCGCCACCCATTCCGGCCGTTACAAAGACCATGCGGGTATGTTCACCAAAAGCAGCCTTGATATCCTCAATGCTTTCTTCGGCAGCGGCTTTGGCAATTTCGGGATGGTTACCTGCTCCAAGGCCTTTGGTCGTTTTCGGTCCCAACTGGAGTTTATCGGGTATAGCGGAATTCAGCATGGCTTGCCTGTCGGTATTGCAAATCATGTAACTTACGTCGCGAATTCCTTCACGATACATATTGGTAACAGCATTACCGCCTCCTCCGCCTACACCAATTACTTTGATTATAGCCGGTTCGCTGGAGGGTAAATCAAAGGGCATTAATTCATCTATCATATTCTGTTTCAATAATCACCTTGTTGCATAAGGTTATCAAAAAGGCCGCCAAGTTTTCCTATCAGTTTGTTTCCTTTATTTTTTTTATCGTGTTTTGCCTGTTCAGGCCTGTGTTTTTTATCGCTTGTTTTTTGGGTTATTTCTTCCAGCTCTTCCATGGGCAAAGTTGCCTGTTCCGGTTGTTCTTTGCTCCGTTCGGGATGTACCAGGCCGCGGCAACCACCTTTTTCTCCAAGCATAATCAAACCTATAGTTTGTGCATAAGCCAAATCCTTAATTTCGTCGGGGCAGGATGCTGCTAAATGGCAGGACAAATCTGCTTTACGTACGGGCATTTCTGTTTTCATCCGGAGCAATTCCTCCAGTCCGTTCATTTTTGATGCGCCACCGCAAATAATTATCCCCGATCCTATTTTACTTGTTTCAACTCCTGAATAATTAATCTGAGCCCAAAGGTTATCGACAATTTCTTCGCTGCGGGCTACTACAATTTCATTGAATTCTTTTTCGTCATGCAAGGGTTCGCTGAAAAAGTGTATTTCGCCTTCCTCTTTGTTTCCGAGTTGCTTTTTCATAAGCTCGGTGTAATGCAAAGCGGTTCCTTTTTCCAATTTCAATGCCTCGGCCTGGGCAATACTCAGATTGAGTTGTTTCAAATCGCGGCTGATATTTTTACCTCCGTAGGGGATAACGCAGACATAACGTAGCAGGTTGTCTTTATAAATACACATCGAAGTAGTCCCTCCGCCAAAATCAATAACAACGGCACCCTTGATTTTGTCTTCTTCGCTCAGTACTGCCTCAGCCGCAGCCTGTATACCCAAAATATTGCGGCAATCTTTCAGACCTGCCTTAGTCAGGCTTGTTTCCAGGTTTTTCATGTACTGCGTCCTGGCTGCTATTAATGTATATCTGCCTTCGAGTAAATTCGGGCGCTCTCCTTTAGGATTGAGGCTGGGAAAACCATCCACCAGATATTCCTGTTCAAAATGAGCAATCATCTCTTTGTTTTCGGGCAAAGATTTGGCCAGGGCGTCATCAAAAAGCTCTGACAATATTTCTTCAGTAATCGGTTCCTGAGCATTCAGGTTGAGCTTTTCGTTACAATCAATACATTGAACACTGTATGGATTCAATCCCACATACACACGGTCAATGGAACAATCCTGTCCCATATCCTGAAGCAATTCCTGCATCAATTCATCTACCAACAAGCCTACCTGGTCAACATTTTGCACAACACCCCGGCGGATTTCCGTATCAATGGCTCTGGATTTCGAAGACAGGATA
>JAAZGQ010000263.1 GCA_012511135.1 Bacteroidales bacterium
ATACTGCACCTGTCCGGCTTCGACCAGCTGGCCTCCGCTTATACTCAGATTCAGACTGCGCGATGTACGGAGTTCCGTTTTTACACTCATTCCGTTTTTTAAAGTGGTCTGGATATTTATCAGAGGACTGAACGATTCAGTCAGGCTGATGCTGCTGATATCGTACATGGACGAAGGCAGAGGATTGCCTGTCAGCACATCCCTGACAAAACCAAAATCCTGCTCTCCTGCCCCTACAAAATTATTGTACGAGGAATAGGAGGTTACGTTGTAAGCACAATTGTAAGCGTGATTCAGCGTAATCGACCTGAAATGCCTGACCAGAAATGGAATTTTGGACAAACCATCGTAGGATATACTCCAATTGGGCAGCATGGCTTTTAAAGAAGGGAAAATATCCAAACTGCCTTTGTGCGCAGAACGGCCGGTATAAGCGGCCATAAAGGCGGGAATCAATACGTCAGCCGAATTCAGATCAACACTGCCGTATTGTTCGTCATAGGGTTTACCGACCAGCTCTGTGCCAGCCAGAAAACCTTCGTTGGGATAACTGAGCCCTTCAAGTCTTTTCTGCAGACGAGCTGCAACCACAGAGCGGTTTTGCACAAAACGCTCAAAATGCCTGGAATAATAGCCGTCTTTGGCCGAAGAACCCCCAAAAGAAGTCAGCAATGCTATGCCGGACATCGAAAAACTTCCTGTCTGAGTGCGGGGCATGCCGTCAATCATGTATTGCACCTGTTTGTTGCTGTTACTGCTGCGCTGGGCGTTCAATTCTATCCTTAGCCCCTGAATCGGCAGCACAGAGGACTTTATCCTTAAGGTTTTATTTTCGGTATAAATAGCCGGCGAAACCACCGAGTCAGACATTACCAGCCAATTTCTGGCCAGGGATTGTTGCAGGTAATCATTGGAATAAAAACCGCTGGCAAAATCCCAGCCGGGAGCTCTGCCAAATTGCTGATCTTAGAATATCAATCCTGTTTCCGGCCTGAATCCGGGAATGGTCAAACCATCTGTCTGATCGTATGTGATTTGGAGATTACGTACGCTCATCAGCAAACGCGAACCCAACTGCAGGGCTTTGTACCAATCTTTGTCGTCCAGTGAAGGTTTCTGAACTATAAGCAATTTTATTTGCATACTGTCTCTGCTCCTAACACTCAAAACATTCTCATCCTGCACTTTATAACGCAAGGCAACCTCTTTGCCATCGGCATCTACAGCCCTGATTATTAAACGTTTATTTTTCAGATTGTGTTTAACTTCGATTTCTTTGCCCGGTAGTAGACTCAATTCTTTTTCAAATTTGCCGGCCTCTTTTTGGGGCGCCGTACGTTGATTGCTGGAAAGCCTTCCGGTAGACGAAGTAGTGTTTCTGCCCGAAGAAGCATATTTCTGATTAACCTCACTCAAGAAGTCTGACTTATTGTAGAGGGTTTCAAAATTAAAAGAAGGATTGAAGCTGATATTTCTAATGTTAGATATAATATTTCCCATCTCCAGATCCTTGATCTCTGCACTTTTGTCCCATTTGTAAGTGGCGGTATACTGAGCGTTGGCAGTAATAAAATCCAGAACAGGAATACGATTGAATGGAATACTCCAGGTATACCTGATGCTTTGCTGGTAATTCAGGGGACTGCCCAAAGTCCTGATACTCTGTCGCACCGTATCTTTCCAGTTTTCGTATTCATCGGGATAGAGCATTTTATTTACCGGTGCATTCATAGTTTCCTGAATACGAGAACTGTTGTTAGTGGTAAAATTGAATTTCATATTCTTGGTGAAATTCCAGGTCAGGTTGAAATCGGTGTTCCAGAGGAAGTTTTTACTGAAATTCAAAGGAATATTGTTGAGCAGGTTCAAAGAGGTCAGATCGCGATTCTGAAGTTCGTAATAATAGCGCGACAAACGACTGCCGAAAGTAATGGAATTGGGTATCCAGGTCAGATTGAATTCTTTGATCATCCTGAGCCAGGGCGACTTTAGTTTCTCGCTTTTGGCAAAGGGCTCCCAGGCTTTGAGCGGAGAACTGTAGCCATAGTTAAAGCCGGCGTTTATGTTACGCGTGATTTCGTATTCTGTGCTGGCGTCGTGTTTATAGGTTTCGCTGTAACTGCCCGAGGCAGAAAAATTGGCCGGGTCTATAGGCAGTGGCGTTTTACTCTTGATATTCAGGCGCAAATTAGATACATTCAAATTACGGACATTCATTATTTTTGAACTGTAATCCAGAATGGAGTCTTTCTCCGCCTTAGTATTGGCCGTATTCAGTACATCATCAAGCAAGAGGTCCTGATTGAGAGGATCGTATTTGGGTGTATGGCTCTGACGGGAAATGGCATAATAGATCGGGAAATTCAAAATTCCGGGCTTGGGGTAAAGCTTGCCAAGGTCTAAACTCATGGCCAGATTCATCAGTTTGTAATCTTCCAGCCTGCGTTCGGCCACCCGCTGTTCAATGCCGCCAAAACCTACCGATTCGTAACGTCCGGCAAAAGTGACCGTTCCCAAATCGGAGACAGCCAGAGTTGCATTAGTCATGGCCGCCCAACCGCCCTGATTGGCAAATCCTTTCAATCTCAGTTCATTTACCCAGACTTCTACCGATTTCAAAGTCGTCCCGTTGTTGCGGATTCCAATCATAATGGTTTTTACTTCCGACAGGCTGGGGTTACCCATTATACTAACTTTGTTCTTTTCTCTGGCGGGATCGTATTCAAAATAGGCCCTGGTATAATTAATTCCCCCGGCTTGCGAGTTACGCCTGTTTTTGATGGAAGTAAGCAATTCAAAAGGCAGATCAATAAAATTTTCGTCCGGCCATACCGATTCAGGATTATGGATATTGGCTTGCGAGATTTTCAGAGGTACTTCGTACTCGTAATAATTGTTCTGGTAGTCGGAGCCCAAACGGATAAAGACCGTCATTTCGTAATTGGCCGGCGGATTCAAGTCTTCGGGCAGGGCTTCGCCATGCACAAACAGCTGGAGACGTTCGTATTGCCTGAAGTCCAGCCCGGTGTTTTTGTATACAGCCCGGGCATCTCCCGGAGCCAGTTGCCTTAGCTTCAATGCCAGAGACTGTTCGTTTTGCTGATACACTCCCGGCTGGCCGGGGTCTCCTTCCCGCTCTACTCCGGGAGGCAAGACGTAGTGGATGGGCTCACGCGAAGAATTTTCTTCCAGGTCGACCGTAGTGACTTCCATCATGGTTTCGGCGGAAGGCACTACATCCGTGGGAGCCAGGTCTTTGGTATAAACCCGCCAGTCGCCCCTGACCAGATCCAGGCTACCAAAACGCAGTATAGTGCTGTCCTGAAAACCGGTCAGAAACATCCGTATAAAGCGGATGCTGTTGAATCCGTTTATGGTTCCTATTCTTTTGTCGTAGTCCCTGACGGGTATTTTGAACTGATACCAGGTAACTGACTCAGATTTACCGTTTTTCAGGCGTACCGTCGAAGTCCTTTTGTCGTTCACGTAGTTTTGCCCTATTTCCAGGTCTTCTTTCCTCAGCGACACTTTATATTGATAATAACGCTCTGTTTCATTCAGGGTAAAGTCGGCGTTGATGTCTTCCACATCGGGCAAGGTGGTGGAAGCTGTTTCGTAACTTTCTCCGGTATCGGCACTGGCCTGGGAATTGCCCTGAGTTCCACTATAGTATTTATAGCGATCCAGGATACTGGTTTTGAAACGGTCGTAATCGCTGCCCCGGTAATAATGGTAATTATCGCCCGAAGGATCGTTCAGGGGCGAAAAGGGATCGTTTCTCCAGCGTTCCAGCACATCCGGATTCAGGGAATTTTCGATGGCATTCAGATAATCGGCTCTCCTTTCGGCCTCTTCTTCATCGTCAAGACCGTCCAGTCCTACATCCTGTACAGCCCTGATGCCCTGGGTATTGTCAAAGGCGTAGACGTTGACGGTTTTGTTGGAAACCTTGCCCCAAACAGTTTCGGACACATAACTCTGATCGCTGCCCATAGGCAAGCCGTTTTCAAAAGATTTGCGGCCATCTTTGAGTACATCTTCCGAGATTTCACCCAGGTTAAAATACAACTCTCCACCGGTGTTCACACTAAGGCTGTCGTAAATATAGGGATCCATCAACCAAAACTCAATGTATTCCACGTTAGCTGCCTCAAAATTTGTCATGCTCGATTCTATGCGTCGCATGATGCCTCCCCAGCGCTGTTCAGGATTGGCCAGCGTTCCGTCTGCTTGCATGCCCTCTGCGTCAAAATTGTAAGGCCCTCTTTGTTGAGGATAATAGGCAATATTCATTACCGAAAGCAAACCCGTCTGATTAAACTGCAGATCCCGGTCGGGATAGATTTCTTTTTCGTTTACAGCCCGAACGTAATGATTGGACAATTGTTCCTCGTCGTTCCGGATATGGTCGGGAGTTTGTGACCGGCTTTGAGTAAAAATAGGATCAACGGTGTACCAGGACATCAAAGCCCGGTTCATACCGTAACGCAAATCATTGGAATAGGCGGCTTCCGGGAATAATCCTCCCATGGGATCGTAGGGCGTACTGGCCAAAAACCATTGGGTAATATCTCTCAGGCTGAAGGTCTTTTTGGCTGCTTCAAAATCATCAACGTAAACTGTGTTATCAATTTGTTTTGATTCTCCGGGGACTAATTGAGCTACTTCGGCTTTGACTGTCAGTTGGGATGGTTTGGTTACGTTGATCAGGGGTAATTTATCTATCAGGTTGGTCAGAGCCTGCGATTGTAGGGTAAATCCGGTGTTGAGCCCCATTATGGTATTGTTAAGGGGCTCAGTGTTCATGTCTACTTTATTGGTCAGTGGCTTTTCGGAAAGATGCATCAAAGTGGCTCCCAGACTGAAGTCCTTACTAAATGCGTACTCCATATTAAAACCGGCCAGCGATTTGCGCACCATATTGTAAATGCCCTGGTCTTCGCAGGTAGCATTGATGGTAGTTCCCGAAGACAAGAGATTTTCGGTTATAATGCTTACTGTTCCCGAGTTGTAGTCTACAAC
>JAAZGQ010000025.1 GCA_012511135.1 Bacteroidales bacterium
TCCAGTGTGTGTTCGGGTCGAAATAAAAGGTAAAGATTAGCAGCATCTACATCGCAATCGGCCAATAACAGCTGTTGCTTCATTCCGGCCAGAGCTGCCGTGATGCTACTTTTACCAGTACCTCCCTTACCGCTGACGACTGCTATTTCCATACTGCTCTTTAATAATACGATATAACTCAATAAAACCTTCTTTCCATAGCGGATCTTCACGCGCGGGAATTTTTCCGCCCGAATACAAAGCAGCCAGTCCTTTGTCAAAGGGGATGTCCATCAAGAGCGGAATTTGTTTCTCTTCTAAATAGGCATATACTTCCCTATCCCCCAACCCGGCTTTGTTGACAACAACACCACAGGGGGTTCCGATACTTGCCAGGGTATCCACAGATTGTTTCAGATCGCTCAAGCCAAAAGGAGTAGGTTCGGTAACCAGCACTACATAATCAGCTCCGGCTACTGTCTGTATAAAAGGACAAGAAGTGCCGGGAGGTGCATCCATCAATATAATCTCTGCTTCTCTTGCTGCTTTGATAGCGGCCTTCAACACCGGCACCGAAGAATGAACCCCCACTTTGATCCTGGATTCAAACAAAGCACTGTTTTTAGATAGAGTGTAAGTATTAACTTCACCCAGCAGATCTTTCCTCTCTGTTATGGCCCCGTCGCGACAAGCATAAGTACAAGCTCCGCAACCGTGACAAAAATCATACAACACCGAGATCTTTTTCAGCTCAGGTACAAAAAAAATAGCATTGTAATGACAATACTCGTAACAACGCCCACAAAAAGTACAGGCTTGCAAATTGATCACCGGCACTTGCTGAAATATTTCCTCTTGCTTGCTTAATCTGGCCTCAAAAAACATCTTATCGTTGGGTGCTTCGGCATCGCAATCGACCAAATGTATGTTTAAACCTGTTTGCTCAAGGGCATGAAAAAGATTCACAGAAACAAAAGTCTTGCCCGTTCCGCCTTTACCACTGGCAACAGCTATGCTGAATTGGTTTTCCGGCTTGGTGTTTTTATACATATACTATTTGCTCAATGACCGCAGGAATGATTTTCGTCGTGATGACAATAGTTGGCAGAAAGCTCCAGTTTGTTATTTAAGAAATCTTCGACCAATTCTCTGGCCGATTTTTGAGGAGCACCCACAAAAGCATTGATTTGTTGAGCGTTGAACAACTGTATGGCCTTTTGCCCCATCCCACCTGCAATGACGTCTGTCACACCAAATCCGGCCACCCAGCGAGGATACAAACCGGGTACATGCTCAGGAGGAGTCACTTCATTGATAGATACTATTTTGTTATCCTCAAGTTCTACGATAGCAAATTCCTGACAATGACCAAAGTGTTCACATAAAACCCCATTTTCCAGGGGAAGAGCGATGCATCTTTTATTGTTTTCCATATTCATTCTTTTATTGATAATCCTGGTTTTATTCCAGATTCTTAATGACCGTTTCTATACTGTCGGGCTGAATTTGCTGCTTTTCAATGTTCAGATCCTGGAGCAGAGATATGATTTTCGCTCCAAATTCCCTGGCAAGTAGACGACTCACCCCCAGGCGGGCCACAAACTGAACCGCTGCCGGACCTGCTCCATGAGATGCTTCTTTGGCCGGATTGGCATGAAAAGTTGTTTGTTTGGTTTCCGTGTCGTACACGGCAAAATAAGTGCAGCGGCCAAATCTGGCATCGACCATGGCTTGTAAACTGTCGTTTTCTGCTGTAATAGCAATTTTCATAATTCTGTAATTATTAAATAGTTAATTCGATTTCATAGCCGGTATGGAAAAGCTCAAGCTGAGCACCCAGTTTTTGTTTCAAAAAAGCGTAAACCTCAGACCCGGTGCAATGACCGGTATAAAAACGAGTATCCGGATACATTGTTTTCAAGAATTCAGCCAGATCAGCCAATTCTTTTTCTATTTCGTAAGTATTGTGCTCATCGCTGTCCAGCAGGTGAAAACCACCCAGCACGGCCCTTATGGATTTATTGGTCTTATTACTAATGCTCTGTAAAATATTCAACAAACCATGATGTGCGCAACCACAATAAACAAACGACTCCTCTGTTCCGAAACAAGCCATTAGTTCATGATTGAGATCATCGGGCTCCATGCCTTTGCCACTGTCTTTAAACAAGTGACGATTGCCTTTCGGTAAAGGGAAACCTAGTTTTTGAGGTTTAATTATTTGAAAATCAGGCTCAATAAAAATATCTTCGTTTACAAAAACAAAACGACCCGGATATTGATCAGCTAAGAGCTGAATCCCAATTTCTCTCAGACTTTT
Organism: Bacteroidales bacterium; assembly: GCA_012511135.1. Classification (GTDB taxonomy): domain Bacteria; phylum Bacteroidota; class Bacteroidia; order Bacteroidales; family UBA1402; genus UBA1402. The sequence continues at coordinate 2,300 of JAAZGQ010000025.1, forward strand.
TCTGTTGGAAAAGAAACGCTGCGAGAGAGCTTCGGGACTCAAAATGACTTTGGCTTTAGAATTGATCTCCAACAAAGCGGTCAATCCTCCAATATGATCGGCGTGACCGTGAGATATAAATATATAATCGAGAGTTTCGAGGTTGAGACCAAGCTTTTGAGCATTGCGTATACATAAATCGGAAGCGCCGGTATCCAGTATCACTTTATAAGCTCCCCTATCCAGATATACCGACAAGCCATGTTCAGTTTCGGGTAGAACAGTGGAATTGCGGTTATCGGACAGAACAATGCCTTTCATCATAAGGACTCATTTACAGGGGACAATTCTTCATCGGAGTACATACTGCAATCCTTGCAGGGAACATGGTTCTCAAGTCCTTTGATGAGGCGGTGGCAACGTTTGCATCTGTACCATTCCCCATCAAATTCAACTTGTCCTCCTTCTATCATGATCATTTTGCCTTCGACAAAAGCTTGAGCAATCGTTCTGCGGGCTTTTTCGTAAATACGTGTCAAGGTCGGCCTGGAGACATTCATAACCCTTGCAGCCTGTGCCTGGGTCATTCCCTGGTAATCAAGCAAACGCAAAGCTTCGAACTCATCAAAATGCAAGTAGAGCTCGCTCAATTCCCGCCTGGGAATACCAAAAGGTTTGTAGCCCATCATCAAGGGCGGTCGGGCTATTTTTCGATCAAGTTTAGGTCGAGACATTGATTAAAATAAAATGGAGACAAAGATAAGATATATTTTGAACTTATGTTCATAAGTGCGGCTTAAAATATAAAAAAGATCCTTTTATAAATCTGTTTGAGAGCTAAATTCATGGTAAGCAATCAGTGCGTCGTAGTCAGCACCAATGGGCCTGTAATACACAAAAATCTGGTATTCGTTTTCGGTTTCCCAATAACTGCCTTCTATAGGTAGCGTAGAACCAGCAGCAGAATTATTCACACTTATATATTGATAATTATAGGCTCCCTGTTTCAGTAAAACACTGTTTTCGTAACAGCCGCTTTGAGAATTATAGTGCATTCTGAATTTTTCGTCAAAAGAAGCATAAGTAAAATCACCCTGAAGATAGATCCCATCTTTGTTCAAAGCTTCAGGTGCCTTTAAAGAAAAATGTACCCAAATATAGTCTGCCCTGGTTTGTTGATTGTCTTCAGCATCCATATTTCGCACATAAAAACGGCCATTCTGATCTTTATCGTAGGTATAACCGAGATTACGTTGCGTTGATTCCATGAGATAAGCATGATAATAAGGCTGTTCATACCTGATTTTATCAACGCCCAGACCGGACAATTTGTAACTGCTGATTTCAAAACGCCTGTATTCGTTGCCCCCCTCAAAAATCAATTCAGGCAAATGTTCGTAGCGAATCTCGTTAGCAGAGGTCATCAAGGCTTGAATCCCGAAAATTTCATTATCTGTGCGGCGATTTTGCCGCACCAGAATTTTCAAATCACTTTCGGGGCGTTCTATTTGATTGGCCGTAGTATTTAGCACAAAATTCAGTTGTTGATAAGCGGTATTATAGCCCATATCGGTACTTTTGCTCAGCTCTGCTTTAATGCTGATGCGGCGCTCCGTTACCGAGAAACAAGCAGTAGCCAGAATTTCCTCCTGACGATCTCTGTCCATTATCAAAACGACGTAATTTCCTGACAATTTTAGCCTGAGTTCATCATTAGGGATCTCCAGGCTGTAATGAGTGTAATCTGTTAAAGTGCCTTCAGATAAATCATATTGTTCGATATCCTGCAGGGAAAAACCTTCCAGGTATTCCAACTCATTGAGGCCGGAATTGGTCCAGTCTGCCTTGCAATGAATTAGTTTGAAGGCATAGCGTTTATAATCGTGTGAAAGCTGATCAAAGGAGATTTGAATTGTTTCGTCGGAGTTGAGGACTATGACCGGATTCGCATTCCATTGCCCCTCTTTGTTTAGCTGTAAACTGCGAATGTCTTCTGCAAAAATTACAGTATTATATTCTTGCCCGGTACAAGGCAATAAAAGTAGAAAAAACAACAGACTAAATAAAGCTTTCATAATTGTCCCGGTCTTTAGCTTTTAAGACAGAAGCACAAATATAGGAAAAAGCTCTTAAAACTGGAAATAGATAAAAGGCTGTAAGCCGGCTGTGGCAAACTGATATACTACAAAAACAGTAATGACCACTATTATAGCCATTAGCCACAGGGGCATCAGGGCAAAATTAATCCTGTACCAGCGTTTAAAACCTTCGGGCAGCCAGTGCACAAACAATCCAAAAACAATCAGGATAAATACATAACGATATTCCCACAACATCTGAGGAATCAATTGCAAATTCCATTGTCCGCCAATCTGATCGATCATATCCCGGGCAGTACGCCAGGCGATGCGATTGGCTTCGGCCGGATCCAGATTTGAACCCGAACGAAAAAATAAACGCGTAAAAGTAATGAAGACAAAAGTTTGAAACACACCCCAGACCATTCCCATTCCTTTGGACGAAAAGAAAAAGAACTTATCCATGCCAGGGCTGTACTTTTCAATCACAGACACAAAGAGCCGGATAAATGTTCCCAAACAGAGTATGCCCGTCCAAACCAGCAGAATCTTTACAAGAGCCAGAGCCTGATAATGATACCAGACTAGCAAAATGGCAAACAAAAGTCCTAAAATAAAAGCTCTGATAACCGGAGACCAGTTTTTCCAAAACTTATACAATAAAATACCTACTCCGTTCAGGCCTCCCCATATCACAAAATTCAGGCTGGCACCATGCCACAAACCTCCCAGCAGCATAACAGTCATTAAGTTGATGGCAGCGATGGCTTTTAAACTGTTCTCTTTGTTTTCGAAA
>JAAZGQ010000264.1 GCA_012511135.1 Bacteroidales bacterium
AGCGAATGGACTAGAAATTCAGAGGTGCACGGTCGCAACACGTTCCCTTTTGAGAAAGTACGCAAAGCCTTTCCAAATACTTCGATACAAGGCCTGTCTAATTCCCTTTACCGGCAAACCGTAAAAAAGAGAATTGTATCAGTCTATAAAAGTTTCTATGTGATTATTCCTCCACAGTATGCTGCGAGAGGGATTGTTCCTCCCTCATATTATATTGACCAATTGATGGAACATATCGGGAAACCTTATTATATCTGTTTGCTTAATGCCGCAGAATTGCATGGAGCAGCATACCAGCGCTCACAACGTTTCGCTGTAATGACAACTTATCCATCTGCCAATGTATCAAAAGCGAAAAACAATATCCTTAACTGGGTTTACAGGAAAGAGATTCCTGAAAATTTCCTGCAAATAAAAAATTCGGAAACGGGGACTCTCCGCTTTTCAAACCCTGAACTGACAGCAATAGACCTTTTACAATATGAAAAACATATAGGCAGTTTGTCTAGAGCGGCAACTGTCCTGGCGGAGCTAACAGAGGAAACTGATTTCTCAAGGGTGTCGAATGAGTTGCTTGATTACACCTCGGTATCGGCGGTACAACGATTGGGCTTTATCCTGGATAACATTCTGGAAGAAAACGAGCAGGCAGATATTTTATACAAGCAGCTTTGCAACTATGGAAAAAGATTGAACTATGTTCCCTTAAGCACCCGTTCGCCAAACAAAAACGCTGAAAAGGATACCCGCTGGAAGATATATATTAACACAGAAATAGAAATTGACGAATTATAGGAGCAGTGAGAGCAGAAGCAAAACTTGTTTTGATTATGCCGAATCGCGACTATAATCTTGTTTTTTGAAACCATGATAAATAGAGCAGCTATACTCCAATGGAGAACACAAGCCCCCTGGAATACAGGAGAACAAGTAGAACAGGATTTGATAATATCCCGTGCATTGATTGCTATTTTTAGTGATGAGTTTCTTGCAAGTCAGTTGGCATTCAGAGGGGGAACGGCATTACATAAGCTATATCTATCCCCACAAAGCAGATACAGTGAAGACATTGACCTTGTACAAATCAATGCAGGGGCGATAAAGCCAATCCTTTCTCGATTAGGGGAAGTGTTGGATTTTCTTCCCGGCAAGGTTGTCAAACAAAGGCGATACAACAACACGATGTTGTTTCGTATGGAATCCGAGATACCGCCTGTTGTACCACTCCGCTTAAAAATTGAGATAAATTGTTTTGAACATTTTAATGAACTAGGGTTGGTCAAAGTTCCCTTCTCCATGGAAAACAGTTGGTTTTCGGGAAACTGCGAATTGACTACCTATGCTTTGGATGAGTTGTTGGGAACAAAACTTCGTGCTTTGTATCAACGTAAAAAAGGGCGTGATTTATTCGATTTATACAAAGCGTTAACGATAACAAATACTGATCCCGAAGCAATTATCCGCTGTTACAAACGATATATGGATTTTTCCGTTTCTCAACCGCCGACTTACAAGCAATTCATTCTGAATATGGAAAATAAAATAACCGACCCTGATTTCTCGGAAGATATGAATAGTTTGATACATCCCGATGAGACCTACAATATACAGGAGGCATACCGAATCGTAAAAGAAAAAATAATCGACAGATTAGCTTAAATCCGGTTTATCAGGAGGGTATTCTTCCTATATTGGCAAGAATATTAGTAACATCCTGTTTGTGCTCTATTATAGCTCTGCTATCTTCATTTCAAATTCAGTATAAGTACGTCTTTCTTATCTTTAATGATGAGTTTGCTTGTTCCAAACATTAGCTGCTCAAACAATTCACAGGTAGAACTATCTCCAGGCTGCTTAATAAATTTTGCTGTTTTGGTTTTAATAGTTTCTATTTCCTTTTTACGCTCAACCAATCCCTTGGGTTTGCCGGTTGCATCTTCTCCCAATCGACAGAGGCTATATATCCATACCGACAGAACAGGCCTTTTTTTGTTTACAATAATTGCAATTCCAATTATTTTGAATTAATTTGCTCTGGATTAATAAAAAAACAGGTAAATAAGTACCGAAACGTAACTAATGCTAAAAAGGTTACCAAATATTATTTTGTTGTTTTTACTGCTGTTTGCAACAATAGAACTGAATGCGGCAAATACAGAAGTCGCAGAG
>JAAZGQ010000265.1 GCA_012511135.1 Bacteroidales bacterium
CAGGCAGCAAAAACAAAACAGAGCCCAACAAAGCTCAGCCCCGAAGTATTAGTTTTCGGCTATATAAATATCTACCGTATTCTTTTGAGTATCAATATCGATTCTGGTTGGGTTTATCACTGAAGTTGGTTTATTGTCCAATGTAATGTCGTACGATTTTCTATCGTACTTCATCACTGAACCTGATAGTGCATCAATACACCAACCGAACAAATTACCAAGATTTATAATACTCACAAGATTTAACTCTTTGCTTAAGGTAAACAGTCTTGTTTCGTAACCATCCAGTTTAAACTCTACGTCAGTATCATTTATGCTGCGTTTAACATTCATAGTACAGGGTGTTTTACATTGTTCTATTCCATCAATGTAAATTGTTGCACCCGAAGGAGTGCTGTTAAAGGAAATACGATCTCTTGTGCCTGTGAAAACGGTAGCACAACTTGTCATAAAAAGGGCGATCATCGCAAGAAAAAGGATTGAAATCTGTTTCATAGTATTGATTGTATCTAAAAGACTGCAAATATACTCTACAATATCCTTACTGAAAATATTTTTAAAATAATCAAGAAAAGTATACAATCTGCTCAAGGCTTCAAATCCATCGGGCTATCGGAAGTGCGCACATCGTAATTGTCGTCGTGGCCGGGTTCGAAAAGCGCTGAGAGCTGTTCCTGCGAAATTTCGAAGGGGGGCGCAAATTGCTCGCTGTTCATGTAATGGAGCAGGCTGTGGCGCATTTGACGGGCTACGATGCGCTGATCGGGAGCGGAACTGATGTCGGCGCTGCAAACCATCAGGCGGCCGCTGCCCAGCCGGGCTTCGAAAATCAAGCCCAGTTTGCGGTTGATAAACCAGGTGTCGATGGGCTGAACAATGGGGAGGAACCCGGCCGGGAAATCGTCCAGGTTCATCACCTGCTGGTTGTGCAGCAGTTCCCACCATTGCAGGTTGCTGTGATATTCGGTGGGGAAAGCGGCCAGGGCCGGATGCTCGGGACGGGTCAATATGCCCAGGGTGTGCGGAGGACGCATCTGAAACCAGGAGGTATTCCAAAACACCGGGCGGAAATACTGCACCACTTCTTTGCCTTTTTCTACTTTGCCGGCGGCCAGCAACAAAACCCTGGCTCCTTGCTGCGCCTGCTCTGCAGCCTGCTTATAATCGTCGGTAACAAAAATATCGGTGATATCGTCTTCGGGCAACGAAGCCGGATATACCCAAAAGTCCCATTGATTGCTGCATTTGCCCAGCGACAAGCTAAGCTTGTATTGTCCGGCTTCGCGGGCAAAATCCAGCGACAGCGAAATACGGCCCAGCGCCAGGTTGCCAAAAGTAATCTCTGTGGCCGGCAGTTCGCCTTTGGCTACTATTTTGCCTTTATCGTCGCAGACTTTCCATTCAGGAAGGCAGCCCTGTAGTATCTCCGGCCCGAAATGAGCCACTTCGGCCGCTACCGTCAGTTGCTCGTCGTTGCTGTAAACAAACTTCGGAAAACGCGCTATGGGCACCGTGGGCGAAAAAAAGCGCCTGAATTCTTCGGCTGTGATGTATTCCTTAGGTTCCCAGAACACGTCGGTCACGCCCACCAGCGCACTGCCCTGGCCCGGGAAATCGTTCAGCGACAACAATTGCGTGCCGCCGTTGCCCGGGGTTCGGAGCGAAGCCTCAATTTCGTTCTTATAGCAAATGGCCTGAAACTTGCCCGAAGCCATAAAAAAATCCCGGGCCTGAGGGCCCATATTCTTTCGTTCCAGTTCCGCTTTGAACATCTCAAAGTTTTTGGCTTGGTAAACCCCGGTGTATTTCGGTATTTCCTCAAAATTGGGAAAAACACAATACTGGCCCATTTCGTGAGCCACATAAGGCACATTGAAGGGCGCGATCTTGCCCGAAAAATCAAACTCGCTGTTGGGGCGCCTGTCCCAGGGCAGGCCCCTCGATCCGGAGCATACAATAAATTCGTTCGAAGGCGCCAGGGGCCAGCTTCCGCCAATGGAGGCGTGGGTGTAGAGGCGGCGCGGGTCCTGCTCTTTCCAGTAATCGACCAGTCCGTTGAGAAAAGTAATCTGGTGGCGCCCGGCCGGCTCGTTACCGTAGGCGAATAGCACAAACGAAGGATGATTGCCGTAGGCTCTCAAAATACGGTCGCATTCCTCGCGGATGTATTGATCAATCGGCCAGCCGTTGCCTACAGCCGTGCCGTGATTGGTCCAGAAAGGCCCTTCGGGCTGCAGATAGATGCCCAGCTCGTCGGCAGCCTCAAAAGCAGCCCGGGGCGGACACCAGGAATGAAAGCGAAAATGATTGACTCCGTAGGCCTTTGCCTTTTGGTAAAGATCCAGCCAATAAGCCTTTTCCATGGGGGCGTAGCCCGTCAGCGGATGGGCGGCACATTCCACGGTGCCGCGCAAAAAGA
>JAAZGQ010000266.1 GCA_012511135.1 Bacteroidales bacterium
TGGAGCAGTATATCCGAAGGTATCAGGAACAACTTGGGGCTGTGTTGCTGGAAAGAATGAATCCAGGTTTGGATGGTGTATACAAGGAGCTGGATTTGTGGATAAATAACTATGTTGCCAAGGCAGATAAACTGGTTTCTTCTTTGGAAACCGAAAAGGATCAGCAAAAAAAATCCCTGCTGGTTCTTAATCAATACATGGACTTTTGCCGCTCTATGTTACCCCTGCTGGATCAATTGCATCTGTCTTTGCCGCTGGCACGTAAGGAACAATTGGGTTACGATCAGCTTTTGTATCAATATTTGCAGGAGCAAGCACGTTTGTATACCTGCATTCAGCCAGGGGAACGTTTTAATCCCCTTGAAGGCGATAACTGGAGTATTAAAGCTATCAAGGCATACAAAAGAGCAGCATTTGCAATATATGTTCTACCAGTTAAAGCCTGCAGGCTGATCAACAGACTGGTCAAAAAAGAGCTTTTCAAAAAAGCCTGCGAAATCAAACCATGGAAACAAAAAATCCCCTTGCGCAGACTGAGTTATCGCTATTATACCTATGAATTGTTTGCCGCCTATTCTGAGCTTCTCATTGATTTGCATCGTGAGCTGGCTTTGTCTTGTACCAAAATCCGGGAGTTGGACGAGCTTTTGTTCCCTGCCATACAGCAATCTGTCGGACAAGATAATAAGGAAGAATCATTCATCAACGAATGGAAGCAAAACATAAAACCTGCAGTCTTGGCTCTGAAGAAAGAATTTAAGACCAAACAGACACAGTTTTCGATTCAATTTGAGCGTGATTTGCAAAAAATTCAGGCAGATTTTCTTGAACATGCCCGGCTGGGAGGGACCATGGAATTCAATTCCTTCAGACATTGGTCATGGCGCAATAAACGCCTGGCATCCCACCAGCGCAGGCGCTTCGTAAGGCAAAGCCTTAAGCGTAAGAATACTTTTTACGCCATATGTGACGATTGGAAATTCAGTCAGGAAATACATTATTTATCGTGCAATGCCATAAAGAGCAGTATTCTCTTTAGTCAGCAAATACTCGATAACAGCTTGCATTTGCAAGCTTTGATGTTACCAATTCCTAATTTTCTGAACGAAAGTCTCAGTAAATTACAAACTGAAGATCGTCAAAATCTGAAAAAAAACCTGCAGCAACTGAAATTTGATGCAGGAAAAGAACTGGTCAATACCATTATTGCCGGATCGCTTGCTTACGTTGACCGGCAGGACTTGCTAAGCTTAATTGAACTGGCAGCGGAGTCTGTATTGAAGGACTTAAGCAGTATGACCAGCAAGCGTAGCCTAATTGCCCATTTTGACCCTGCTAAAGCTTATCCCCGGCATGCCTTGAAGAGTGTATCCCCTTACAGGCTCATTCAATTCGAAATAGGAACAGCCTGGAATCGCTTTGCTTTGCAAATAAAACAACAGACACAAAAAGACCTGGAAAATATTCATGCTCAATTGCAAAACTTAGGCAGAATTAATCTTATCAATATTGAAGCTGCCCTGGTTCAACTCAAAGACAAAAAAGAAGAAGTTGCCTCAGTGGCTTATCAGGATGCCTGTTCAGGTTTGGATAGAGCTTTGATGCAGTATAAAGCATTGTCGGATTTTAGCGACAATATGTATTTAAAGCTGGATCAAAATATGGATAAAGCAGTGAACGAATTAGTGGCTGCTTTGCTTGATCTTTCCATCAACGAAAATGCCGAAGAGATTCGTATGCGCATCCTCAAGGCGGACTTCAGGAAAAGCCTTTTGGAAAGCTATACTACATTATCAAAATTCCTGACAGGATTTTTCAAAAAAACGATCTCGTTTTTGAATTTGCTAAAACGAGAAACAGGAACAAGCATAGGCAACCTGAAAACAAAACTGGGTATACAGGAACAAGCCAAAGAAATCACCAGTGAAATATCCGAATTTTTATCATTTGATTACGAAGATATTCAGCAATTACCCTTTGTCTATCAGCGGCTTTTCAGCAGTGAACCTCTCAGGGATGCAAGTTTTTATATGAGGCGTGACAAAGAAAGCTCAGAGCTGGCTGCTGCTTTTCAAAAATGGCGTGAAGGCCAGTTTATGCCATGCCTGATTTATGGAGAAAAGGGGAGTGGGGTAAGTACTCTGATGGAAATGTTTCTTCCTCAAAATAAAAAGGATACACCCAAACTCATCAAAATTATTCCTGATAAAAGAATAATTACAGCCGAAGCCTTGTTGGCCTTGTTGGGCAGGTCAATCCGCAAAAAGGCCTTTAGTGATTTGAACGATTTGACAGAATTTATTGAACAACAAGTTCCTTTTAGCATATTCCTTGACAAGATGCATTTTTTGTATATGCGTCAACCCAAAGGTTTTGAAGTACTCAAATTATTGTTCAGAATTATAAGCGAAAGCAGCAAAACAGTGTTCTGGATTTGTTCCTGCGGAAAATATTCGGCCGAATACCTGAACAAAAGCATAGGCTTGTATGGTTATTTCCCGGTTTTAATAAAAATGCAGCCTTTAGAACTTGAGCGAATAATCGAAATTATTCTTCTAAGACACAGAGCCAGTGGCTATGATTTAATGTTTATGCCCTCTAACCAGGATCTGGCCGATAAGAAATTTTCAAAACTGGTGGAGCTTAAGCGTCAGGAAGTGCTTGAAACAAAGTATTTTTCTACACTTCATCGGATAACCGAATCCAATATTTCCTTTGCCCTTTTGCTTTGGCTCACCAGTATACAACGCATAGATAATAACCGGGTTTACCTGGAATCTCTGGATAAGCTGGATTTTAGTTTCCTGTATACACAGACACGTGAGGCTGTCTTTGGCCTTCATGCCCTGTTATTGCACGAAGCGCTGGATCCGGATGAACTTGCCGCCGTGCTCAATTGTTCGGAACGTCAGGCCAATTTGCTTTTAATGCGCTTGAACGATCGTGGTATAGTGGTGAACGAAGGTGAATTTTATAAAATTCATCCCCTTCTTTATCGCTCTACCGTACAAATGCTCAAGGATAACAACCTGATACACTAAGACCGGTTTATATATTCCATTAATATTTATTTTCTGATGAAAACCAAGATAATTATACGCCTCAGCTTTTTGTTTCTGATTTGCTTAAGCCTTACCGCATCAATGTACGGACAGGAAGCAGACAGCCTGACAGTAGTGGCTGTAGATTCCTCCCGTCAGATAACAGACACTGTGACAACACAGGATGTTGCAGCACCGGTTAAAACTAATCGAATGAGTAATATGACACAGGAATTCACTCAGGCTCCCGATGTTAGTGGCTTAATTTCATTCCCAAAGATATTTTGGTCTTTCGTCTTTTTATTACTGGGCTATTTTCTGCTAAAACTATTAACGGGCATGCTAAACTTGTATGCCGATCGCAAACCTCGTCACAAACCGGTAGTTCGCAGAATATTACCCATTATGAAGATTATAGTTTGGAGTATGGTGGTGTATATCATTGTAAATGGGATATTCAATCCCCCAAAAGAAACGATAATTGCCTTTTTTGCCTCGGTGGGTGTGGCCATTGGCTTTGCCTCTCAGGACTTGCTCAAAAATCTTTTTGGAGGGCTTATGATTTTGTTTGATAAACCTTTTCAGATAGGCGACAAAATTGAAAGCGGCAAACATTACGGCGAAGTTCTGGAAATTGGTATTCGCTCCACCCGTATTGTCACACCCGACGACAATATCGTTTCTATTCCGAATTCCGAAATGATGAATCAGTCTATTTCCAATTCCAATTCCAGCGCAAACAATTGCCAGGTAGTAGCCGAAGTCTACCTTCCACATTTGATAGATACCAAGAGAGTGCGACAGATTGCCATTGAGGTAGCCCAGGTCTCCAAGTACGTCTATTTAAACAAGCCGGTTACGGTTGTATTTTTTAGCGATAAAACCGACGAAAAACCGATACTAAAGATGCGTCTCAAAGCCTATGTTATGGATCTCAGGGACGAATTCTCTTTCAAAAGCGAAATGACCGAGTTGGTGTTGCGTGAGCTGAAAAATGAAGGTCTGATTCACGAGAATTATTGATTTTGTCTACAATTGCTGACATTTACAGTCTTCGTTATCTTCGCGGTATTCATTCAGAATTTTTTTGACATCGTCTGGTGATACACTCCCGTATACTTTTTCTCCCACCATCAACACGGGAGCCAGACCGCAGGCACCCACGCAGCGTAAACAGCTAATGGAGAAGCGTTGGTCTGGTGTGGTTTCTCCGATACCGATTTTGAGTTCTTTTTTGAGCTCCTCCAGTATTTTTTCGGCTCCCCTTACATAGCAGGCCGTGCCCATACAGACAGAGATAGGGTAATCGCCTTTGGGCACCATGGTGAAATAAGAATAAAAGGTAACTACGCCATAAACATGGGCAGACGATATCTTTAGGTTATGAGCAATGATTTCCTGTACCTCGGCGGGGAGATAGCCCAAAGTATTTTGTGTTTCGTGTAAGACATTGATCAACTCTTCGGGATTGTTTTCAAAAGACGCACAAATCCGGTTGATTGTTTCAATTTTTTCTTTAGACAGTTTGATAGTGACCTTTAAGCTGTCTTTATCGCCGGATGGTACAGAATAAATATCGACCATATCGTCGTCGCACATCAATTTAGGAACCATAATGCATATGTTTTTGGTTTATAATACTTGTTAGTCATGATGAATGGTCACCTCGTTGTTGCTCTTGTCGTGATAGACCGTGTGCAGCAATTCGTGAGATTTGTGTCCGCAGGCTTGGCCCAGGAAATCCTTGTAAAGTTTTAAAATATAGGGATTTTCGTGCGATTTCCGTATGATTTTTCCTTTGTCTTCGGAATAAATGGCATCTCTTCGTTTTCTAAGTATTTCGCTGTTACCGTGGTGATAAGGCTGGCCTCCACCGGCAATGCAACCACCCGTACAAGCCATAATTTCGATGGCGTGATAATTGGACTTGCCCGCCCTTACATCTCCCAGTAATCTTCGGGCATTGGATAGGCCGTGAGCAATACCGATATTTAATGTCAGACCGTCAAAATCCAGCTTGGCCGAACGTATACCTTCTGTTCCTCTGAGATTTTCAAATTCAATAGTTTCCAGCTTCTTCCCTGTGTATAATTCATAGGCTGTACGGCAGGCTGCTTCTATCACTCCTCCGGTGTTGCCGAAAATAACGCCGGCACCGGTAGATTCTCCCAGCGGATTATCAAATTCTTCGTCGGGTAAATTTAAGAAATCAATGTTGGATTGTTTGATAAAGTCAGCCAGTTCTCTTGTTGTCATGGAGAAATCTACGTCCGGATTTCCATTAACTTTGAATTCATCCCTTTGACATTCGTATTTTTTGGCCAAACAGGGCATCATCGATACTACCACCAAATCCTGACGCTTGACGCCAATTTGATCCGCAAAGTAGGTTTTGGCGATAGCCCCGAACATTTGTTGGGGCGATTTAGCTGTAGAAGGTATGTGTAGCAGATCAGGAAAATTATACTCCAAAAAGTTGACCCAGCCAGGGCAACAAGAGGTGAGTATTGGCAGTTTCGCATTGCTTTCTCCGGCCAGGTGAGCTCTGAGTCTGCCCAGTAGTTCGGTGCCTTCTTCCATGATAGTGAGATCGGCGGCAAAATCGGTATCAAAGACGTAATCAAAGCCCATTCTGCGCAAGGCGGCCACCATTTTGCCGGTTACCAGAGTCCCGGGAGGCAGTCCGAATTCTTCACCCAAAGCAGCCCGAACAGAGGGAGCCGTTTGAACTATTACTGTTTTGCTCTTATCCATCAGAGAAAGCAACACTTTGTGTGTGCTGTCCACTTCGGTCAAGGCGCCGGTTGGGCAGACCGAAACGCATTGTCCGCAATAAGTACAGGGAGAGTGTTCCAGGTCCATCTCGAAAGCCGGTGCAACTACAGAGATAAAGCCTCTGTTTACGGCAGAAAGTGCCCCCACGGTCTGAACCTCGTTACATATCATCTCGCAACGCCGGCACATGATGCATTTGTCGACATCACGTATAATAGAGGGCGAAGTATCTTTTCGGTAAGTGGATTTTTCGCCTTTGAAGTGAATACGACGGATGCCAAACTTATGAGCTATAGATTGTAATTCGCAATTACCCGACTTGGCACAGACCAGGCAATCGTAAGGGTGGTCAGAAATCAACAATTCCACTATGGTTTTACGGGCATTCAGCACCCTGGCTGTATGCGTATTTACCACCATGCCCGGTGCCACCTCAGTAACGCAGGCAGGAGCCAGATTACGACGACCGTCTACTTCGACCACACAAACCCGGCAACTGCCCGGTTTATTTTCAATACTCATATTGTGAAGTTCCATGTGGCAGAGGGTTGGAATGTCGATACCAACTTTACGGGCTGCCTTAAGGATGGTTGTACCTTTTTGTACACTTACCAATTTATTGTCAATGCTTAATTCGATCATCTCCATTATACTAAGATTTTAGGTTCGAGTTGAATACTAATGGCATCAAAAGAACATTTTTCGATGCATTCCCCGCAACGTATGCAGATATTGGAATCAATGTAATGCGGCATGCGTTTATCTCCGGTGATAGCATGTACCGGACAACACCTTTTACAGGCAGCGCAACCTACGCATAGTTCTTCGTTGATGACGTAGTGGAAAAGATTTTTACAATGGCCTGCGCGGCATTTCTTTTCGACTACATGTTCGTAGTATTCGTCGTAAAAATTTTCAAGGGTCGAAAGTACCGGGTTGGGAGAAGTTTGTCCCAAACCACAAAGAGCAGTGTCTTTTATTATATAACTGAGATTTTTTAGTTTCTCCAGGTCTTTCATTACCCCTTTGCCTTGGGTAATTTTTTCCAGAATTTCGTATAGACGTTTGTTGCCTACCCGGCAGGGGGTACATTTACCACAGGATTCTCCAACTATAAAATCCAGGTAGAATTTGGCTACCGAAACCATGCAATCGTTTTCGTCCATAACAATCATACCTCCGGAGCCCATCATAGATCCTGCTTCGATCAGGTTTTCATAATCGATGGGTGTATCCAGGTGTTTTTCGGTCAGACAACCTCCCGAAGGACCTCCGGTTTGAACCGCTTTGAATTTTTTGTCTTCTTTGATTCCTCCGCCTATCTCATAGATGATTTCTCTCAGGCTGGTTCCCATAGGAACTTCAATAAGGCCTACATTATTGATTTTACCGGCCAGAGCAAAAACTTTGGTACCTTTGGAGTTTTTAGTTCCGATGGACGAAAACCAATCCGGCCCTTTGAGTATAATGGGTGCTATATTAGCAAAAGTTTCCACATTATTTACGTTGGTAGGTTTTTTCATAAAACCGCTGGTGGCAGGGAAAGGTGGTTTGTTGGTGGGTTCTCCACGCTTGCCTTCCATCGAATGTATAAGGGCTGTTTCTTCACCACAAACAAAGGCTCCGGCTCCGTAGCGGAGTTTAATCTCGAAATTAAAACCACTACCCAGAATGTTTTTACCCAGCAAACCATCTTCCATGGCTTGATCGATAGCGATTCTCAATCGCTTAATCGCCAGGGGATATTCTGCGCGTATGTAAATCAGCCCTTTGTCGGCACCGATGCAATAGCCGCAAATGGCCATGGCTTCCAGAACGGAATGTGGGTCACCCTCCAGAATGGAGCGATCCATAAAAGCTCCCGGATCGCCTTCATCGGCGTTACATACGACGTATTTTTGATCAGATTGACTTTTGGAGGCTATTTCCCATTTGAGTCCGGTGGGGAAGCCGGCCCCTCCGCGTCCCCGAAGGCCGGATTGTTTTAAAATGTTTATGCATTCCTGCGGGCTTAATTCTTTTAACACTTTACCCAGAGCCTGATAGGCATCCCGGGCAATGGATTCCGCTATGTTCTCCGGATCGAGCATACCGCAGTTACGCAAGGCAATGCGCAGCTGCCCCTGCTGTGTGATTTGTTTTTCCATCGTATTATGCTTAATCGATTGTGCTGTAATTCCGGGGAATTACTCCCTCTGTTAATTCTCCTTTTTTTATGTACTTTTCAATAATTTCATCAGCCTTAATGCGATCTACATAGCCAAAGATTACGGCTTCCCTGCCGGGCAATTTAACTTCTATGGTAGGTTCGGCATAACAATAACCCATACAGCCTGTTTGAGTAACGACAGATGGAATGTTGCGTTTGCTGAGTTCTGCAGTCAGAAAATCTTTGATACTTCGGGCGCCGGAGGCAATACCACAGGTTGCCATGGCAACCTTGATCTGCACCTTTCTGTCGGGATTATCTGGGTCATCCAGCAGTGATAAAGCAGATTTCAGTTCATCCCTTTTGTTTTTGAGTTCATCAAGTGATTTGATTCGTGTCATGAAAAATAAGCTTAATGTGGTGTCAGAATGATTAGCCTTCAGAATGGAATTTAGTCTAAAAGCTTATTATCGCGTTATGTTTTAAATACGGTGTAAAGATATACAAGATTATTCTATTTAAAGAATTTTTTCTTTAATAAATCTGCAAAAATTTTACTGCTGATTTTGGAGAAAAGAGTTCAACGAAATGACATAAAAAAAGACTCTTACGTACAAACAGAAGAGCCGTTTTTATGAAACTTTGATCTAAAAAAAACCACAATATGCTATTGTGGTTTTTAAGTCGGGGTAACAAGATTCGAACTTGTGACCCCCTGCTCCCAAAGCAGGTGCGCTAACCGGACTGCGCTACACCCCGAATATTTCCGGCTGCAAATATAGTATTTTTTTTCTTACTTCAGCCTAAAATCAATCAAAATAGCTGGAGCCGTCAAAGCAGTGTGTGCACAAGCTTTCTTTGGGCAGGCCTATGGCTTTTACCATATTTTCGAGCGAGTTGAATTTTAAGGAAGTAATGTCAAATTGACTGCGAATGTGCTCCACTAATTCTTCGTATTTGGCAGAACCTGTTCTGGCATATTCCGGCAGATCTTTGTCGTGAGCACCTTCAAGTTCCTGTATCACCCGGCGGGTAATTAGTTCCAGGTCGGATTTGGTGGCTGTGAAACGCAAAAAAGGGCAGGTGTAAATGAGTGGTGGACAACTGATGCGTATATGTACTTCTTTGGCTCCGTATTTGTATAATTCGCTCACGTTGTCAGAAAGTTGTGTGCCACGCACTATGGAATCGTCGCAAAAAATCACCCTTTTACCGCTCAGCAGGCTGCGGTTGGGGATCAGTTTCATTTTGGCTACGAGTTTGCGAACACTGGGATCACTGGGAGTAAAACTTCTTGGCCAGGTGGGCGTATATTTAACTATAGCCCGTCGATAGGGAACGCCTTTGCCCTCGGCGTAACCCAGGCCTAAACCTACGCCTGAGTCCGGAATACCTGAGATGAAATCAACTTCTGAGTCGTCGTTTTTACCCATCATTAAACCACATCTGTAACGGGCTGAATCAACGTTTACATTTTCATAGTCTGATACAGGATACCCGAAATAGACCCATAAAAAAGAGCATACTTGTTTGCGTTTGTTGGGTTCACGCAATTGTTGCATAAAATTAGACCGGAGCAGCACTACTTCTCCGGCACCCA
>JAAZGQ010000267.1 GCA_012511135.1 Bacteroidales bacterium
CAAAGCGGTTCAGGTAAAACCGTTTTGTTAAAATGCATCATAGGCCTGCACACTCCCGATTCGGGCGATATTATTTACGATGGAAGAAACTTTGCCGGTTTGACAAAAAAAGAAAAAATGCAAGTATGCAGTGAAATCGGCATGTTGTTTCAAGGTTCGGCTTTGTTTGATTCTTTGACTATTATGGAAAACGTTCTGTTTCCTATGAAAATGTTTTCCGACAAGACTGACAAAGAACAACAGAACCGGGCCCGTTTTTGCCTGGAAAGAGTAGGTTTGAACAACACCGGTGATTTATTTCCTTCGGAGTTGAGCGGAGGAATGCAAAAAAGAGCTGCCATAGCCCGGGCAATCTCGCTCAATCCCAAATATTTATTTTGTGATGAACCCAATTCAGGCCTGGATCCTCTTAGCGCCATCAAAATAGATGAATTGATTGTTGAGTTGACCAAGGAGTTCCAAATGACCACCATAATAAATACCCACGATTTAAATTCAGTCTTGAGTGTGGGTGAGCAAATTGTGTTTATTCACAAAGGAGTGAAAGCCTGGGAGGGACCCAAAGAAAAGATTTTTGTTTCTGGTTGTCCCGAATTAAATGAGTTTATTTTTGCCTCCGAAATGTTTCAAAAATTCAGGAACAACCTGATTACCGAACAATCCGGGCTATTATGAGCAAAGTGTTATGAAAATTATTTCCTACAATCTGAATGGTATTCGTTCGGCCTTAAACAAAGACTTAACAGCCTATTTGCAGGAAGAAGCTGCCGATGTGGTCTGTTTTCAGGAAACCAAAGCCCAACCCGACCAAATTGATTCTTCGGAGTTTTGGGAAATCGGCTATCCCCATTGCTATTACCATTCTGCAGTGAAAAAAGGCTACAGCGGAGTGGCCATTTTGTCCAAACAGGAACCCGACAAAATAGTTGTAGGTATGGACAACCATAAATACGACAGTGAAGGCCGGGTGTTAAGAGCCGATTATGGTGATTTCAGTGTTCTATGTGTCTACGTGCCCTCAGGCAGTATGGGTGATCTCCGGCAGGAATTCAAAATGGAATTTTTGTCCGATTTTATACATTATATTCGGGAACTTCGCAAAGAACGCCCCAACTTACTTATTTGCGGAGATTTTAATATTTGCCATAAGCCTATTGATATCAATCACCCCGAAAGGCATCAAAACGATTCCGGCTTCTTGCCCGAAGAAAGAGCCTGGATGGACGATTGGGCTCAAAGCGGTCTGATTGACACTTTCAGAGTGTATGATCCCTCTCCGGAAAAATACACATGGTGGAGTTTCAGAGCCGGTTCCAGGGCTAAAAACCTGGGCTGGAGAATTGATTATCACTGGATAACCCAGTCACTTGAACCCAATTTGAAAGAGGCGGCCATTCGTCCGGAAGCGGTGCATTCTGATCACTGCCCCGTGCTGGTGGACTTGGATCTGTAATTGCGGCACTTTGCCTTTAAAATTCTTTAAGATTATGGCTATTAACCGAGATACATCTTCTTTTTTTCGCCTTGTTTTTTTTATCGTAGCTCTGGCGATTATTGCTGCTTCTACATGGTTCTCAAACAATCTGGGTAAAGAGCTGGCCAGAGAAGAACAAAAGAAAATAGAGCTCTGGGCCGAAGC
>JAAZGQ010000268.1 GCA_012511135.1 Bacteroidales bacterium
AAGACCATCAGTATGAACTATAAACATTGGTTGAGCCAGCAAGCCGAAGACGAATACTGGATCTTTTTTAAACAATAAACTATGTCGGCATTTAGCCAAACACAGGCTGACAGGCTGGCAAAACTGCTGGAGCTCTCGGAGCTTTTGTTGAAAACAGGCAATGCCAGTACTTTTGTGGCCGAAAACAAGGATTTTATTACCAGGGTTGTACCTTCGGACTTTATTGCCCTGTTCGACAGGGTGGTGCTGGATGGCTATCCCATGGAGGAGATCAAGGTCTTGACCAATAAGCTGCTGAATATCTTTCATTCCAGCATCCGAGATTATAAAAGAATAGAGCCCCCGGAAGGTTCTTTTCCGGATCTGCTGGAACAAAACAATCGTCGGATGGAGTTGCTTCTCGACAAGATCAGGCCTGTTTTTAAATCCTTTGTCAAAGATCCTGACGACAAAAGCCTGCGCAAGGAATTGTTGAGCTTGTTCAGTCAACTAGAGCTCTTTGTGCAACAGTATACGATCAAAGAAAATGTCATGTTTCCCCTGCTCGAAGAACAGTGGCAGGATTATCGATGTGTGCAGATTATGTGGTCGTTTCACGACGACATACGGCGCAACATTAAGAGGGTGCTTGCCCAACTCGCTGACGACAAGCTGGAACTAAAATCATTCAACAAAGCTGTAGGTGATATTTTCTTCAATATGTTGGCCATCAAGTTTAGAGAAGAGCGGATCTTGTTTCCTCACATGTTGTCCACCATCAGCCCGGAACATTTCGAAAACATGAGCAGGACGGCTGCGGAGCTGGCTTATCCTTTTGTGCAGCCGAACCACAGCTCAGACCAGACAAACCCCGCGGGAAAAACTGGCAGTGCAGATCAGGCAAGTCCCTCTGGAAAAACTGGCAGTGCAAATCAGGCAAGCCCCGCGGGAAAAATGTCCCCGACGGAGGATGAAATTGCTGCCGTCAACCTGGGAACAGGCGCTCTGAGCCTTGAACAGATCAAGCTTGTATTCAATCATTTACCTGTAGATATTACTTATGTTGACGAACACAATAAAGTTCGTTATTTTTCTGCCCCGAAAAAACGGATTTTTCCCCGGACAACGGCCGTAATCGGGCGAGAAGTCAGCAATTGCCATCCGCCCGAAAGTGTGCATGTAGTAGAAAAGATTGTAGAATCTTTCAGAAAAGGCCAACAGGACCGGGCTGCTTTTTGGATTAGAATGCGGGGCGAAATGATTTATATTCAATATTTTGCAGTAAGAGGAGCAGAAGGAGAATACAAAGGTGTACTGGAAGTTTCTCAGGAAATTTCCGAAATCCAGTCCCTGGAGGGCGAAAAAAGACTGCTGGATTGGTAAGACTTTCGTGCGGTTTATTGCGCCGGGCAGGACGATCCCGATCCTGAACTTCTGAAATGCAGGAATTGGATAGACAACTAAATACCCGATTATGAATGAGCCTGTCGTTTTGCATGTGGATAAGGATATTGTATTGAAACAATTGCAATGGAGCGATGCGTCCTCTATTTTTGTGACCATCAGCACGCAGAGGGAGCATTTGGGCAAATGGCTGCCTTTTGTGGAATTTACCCGGGAGCTGACTGATTCCGAAAAATACGTGAATTCTGTGATTCACGCGCCCGAAGACAAATTTGAATATGTTTTCTGTATCCTGAAAGAGGGAAATTTTGCAGGATTAATCGGTTTTAAAGATACCGACAGGCAAAACCTGAAAAGCGAAATGGGTTATTGGCTTTCTGAAAAATATTTAAAACAAGGCATTATTACTAAATCCGTCAAAACTCTTTGTACTTTTGCCTTCGAAAAAATGGGGATGAACAGATTGCAAATACGCTGTGCTGTTGCCAATTATTCAAGTAAAAAGATTCCTCAAAGACTGAGTTTTACTTTTGAAGGCATTGAGCGCGACGGAGAGTTGCTAAGTGGGGGAGTTTTTACCGATTTGGAAGTCTACAGCTTATTAAAATCGGAATTTGCATCTGAAAGCGGAACACCGCACTAAAAACCGGAGCGCATAGCCTAAGACTAAGCAGGCTTCGTTCTCATGGCCGAAAAAATAATTAATTCAATATGATCCTATATTTGCTACTGGTTGTTGTTGGTTTCGCTTGTTTGATTTATGGTGCGAATTGGCTGGTTGACGGGGCCTCTGCTTTAGCCAAAAAACACAAAATGTCCGATTTGGCCATTGGGCTGACTATTGTGGCTTTTGGCACTTCGGCTCCCGAATTGGTAGTAAACGTAGTCGCTTCAGTGAATGGGTATTCCGACCTTATTTTGGGGAATATAATAGGTAGTAACAATTTTAATACTTTCATTATTCTTGGTTTATCCGGCATTATAATGCCCATTGCGGTCCAGTCTTCTACTGCCCGCAAAGAAATTCCGATATCCTTGTTTGTTGCAGTATTGCTCTTGTTTTTTCTGAATGATTTTGATTTTTCAGGCCCCGGTTTATTAAGTCGATGGGAAGCAGCTGTCTTGCTTGTGCTCTTTCTGCTTTTTATGTATTACGTGTTTAATCAGATGAAAAGAGATTCAACGCTGCATACCGATGTGCTTGTCAAATCGAACGTGAAAATCTGGGGTTTGATATTGATTGGATTGTCCGGACTGATCGTAGGAGGACAGTTGGTGGTGATGAATAGTGTCAGCATTGCGAGTACTTTGGGTGTCAGTGAAAAGATTATCGGACT
>JAAZGQ010000269.1 GCA_012511135.1 Bacteroidales bacterium
GTGGTTGGAACCAGTACCGCTACCTGTTTATTGTCGCAGACAGCTTTAAAGGCTGCCCGTATGGCGACCTCCGTTTTGCCGAAGCCGACATCGCCGCAGATCAGCCTGTCCATGGGTTTATCCAGCTCCATGTCTTTTTTTACATCGGCCGTGGCTTTGAGCTGATCTGGAGTATCTTCGTAAATGAAGGAGGCTTCCAGAGCCTGTTGCAGATAAGAATCGGGACTGTAGGCAAAACCCTTTTCCTGCATTCGATGCGAGTATAATTTAATGAGGTCTCGGGCTATATCCTTGATTTTGCTCTTGCTCCGGTTTTTTATCCTTTCCCAGGCTCCGCTGCCCAATTTGTGTATGGTAGGTTCAAGGCCTTCTTTGCCCCGGTATTTTGAAATTCGATGCAGGTTGTGGATACTCACAAAGATGGTGTCGTTGTCTTTGTAGGTGATTTTAATTATTTCCTGCATTTTTCCATTGATTTCGGTTCGGAACAGACCGCCGAAACGTCCTACACCGTGATCGATATGCACTACATAATCGCCAAACTGGAATTGCATCAATTCCTTCATGCTCAAAGCCAGTTTCCCGCTGCGCGCCTGATCGGAGCGTAAACTATACTTGTGAAAGCGGTCAAACAGTTGGTGATCGGTATAACACAACAGTTTGAGCTCATGATCGCAGAAGCCTTCGTGCAGGGTTTGCAGAATGGGATTGAAAGCGATTTGTTGTTGTCTTTCTTCGAAAATGGCCGTAATTCGGTCAAGTTGTTTGGCATTGTTGCTCAGTATACACAGCTGATAGCCCTCTTTTTTGTATTTCTGTAAATGCCCGGCCAGTAAATCAAAACGCTTGGAAAATTTTTCCTGATGGCTGCAGTTGAATTGAATCTCTGTTTGTTGTTCGCCGCTTAAGCCGCTGCCATACTCAAGGTAATTAGTTGATTTGGCAGCCTGTATCAGTTCGCTGGTCTCTGCAAGCAAATAAGCTTCGCTAAAGGTGGACAGGTCCTCCACTACCAGCTCCATGCGCTTGCAGCAATAATCCAGACCCGAGAAAGCCATAAGAGCCTTTTCTCCAAGATATTCAACTATGGATACAAAGTGTTCTCCTTTGTTGCTTTGTTGATGAAGTATAATATTAACTTCTGAAAACAGAGAGCTTGACAATTGACTCTCTACTTCGAAACTCCGGATGCTTTCAATTTCATTTCCAAAGAAATCAATACGAAAGGGAAGTTCGTAGGCCCAGGAATAAACATCGATCAAACTTCCCCTTTGAGCATACTGCCCGGGCTCATAGACGTAATCGGTCCGTTCAAAGCCGTATTCATTAAGCATTTCAACCACAAAACGATTGTCGATTTGTTCTCCCGTTTTGATTTTTAAGGTATTGTTATTGAGCTCTTGCTGTGAGAGGACTTTCTCGGCCAGGGCTTCAGGATAGCTGACTATCACCAGTGCTTCTCTGGAAGAGGCTTGTAATGCATTTAGTACTTCGGTTCTGAGGATAATGTTGCCTGCGTCTTCCAATCCCTTGCCGATTCTGCGTCGATAGCTGGACGGGAACAACAACACTCTGTCACGGCCCAGTAATTGATTCAAATCGTGAAAAAGGTAAGCGGCTTGTTCGGCATCGTCCTGTACAAGCAGAAAATCCCGATTTCCGCTATTAAAAAGAGCAGCCAGTGTCAGAGCAGTGGCCGAGCCGACCAGCCCTTTGAGCCGCAGAGCACCCGAAGATGAGTTCAAATGATGAGCAAGCGCTTTTATCCTTGGATGCGCGTCGTATTGTATTAGTAAGTCCTGTAGTTCCAATTTGCCAATTAAAATCCCGCGAAATTATAAAAAATCGGCCAATACAGCACGAAGAAGCAAAAAAACCGTATATTTGACTGCTTATTATATAAGCACTTCTATAGTATTAACTTGTCAGTAATTAAAGACCCGTTTTGAAGAATGAAATCAGATTCAGTCGTCATTATACCCACATACAACGAAAAAGAAAACATCGAAGCCATCATACGTCAGGTTTTTGCATTAGCACAATCCTTTCACATCCTGATTGTTGATGATGGTTCTCCCGATGGTACTGCCTCTATCGTGAAAAATTTACAGAAGGAGTTTCCCTCTGCCCTGCATATAGAGGAGCGTAGGGGAAAACTGGGTTTGGGAACGGCTTATATCCATGGTTTCAAATGGGCCCTGAAAAACGGCTATGATTTTATTTTTGAAATGGATGCTGATTTTTCGCACAATCCCAAAGATTTACTCAAACTATACCAGGCTTGCTCCAAAGAGGGAGGCGATCTGGCAATAGGTTCACGTTATATCAATCGCCTGGTGAATGTAATCAACTGGCCTATAGGCAGGGTGTTAATGTCGTATTATGCTTCGGTATACGTGCGAATTATCACCGGAATGAAGGTCTTTGATACCACTGCCGGTTTTAAATGTTACCGCCGTCAGGTACTTGAAACCATTGAGCTCGATAAGATTAGGTTTAAAGGCTATGCCTTCCAGATAGAAATGAAATTTACAACCTGGAAATGCGGATTTCGCATTATAGAGGTTCCCATTGTATTTACGAACCGGGAACTGGGTACCTCCAAAATGAGTGGCGGCATATTTAATGAAGCCGTATTTGGCGTGATCAAAATGCGATTGAACAGCTTTTTTAGAAAATACCCAACAAAAAACAGAAAATAAATGCAAAAGTGCTTGATTCAAAATGCTACTTTGGTCAACGAAGGCAAGGTCTTCAAGGCTTCAGTATTAATCGAAGGAGAACACATTAGCAGAATTTTCACCGATGAAGCTTCAATACCTCGCGGTATATCAGAACAATATCCCTGCATTCAGGCGGAAGGTTATTATTTATTTCCGGGCGCCATTGATAGTCATGTGCATTTTCGTGAACCCGGACTCACACACAAGGCAGATATGCTGTCTGAGTCGCGTGCAGCTTTGGCCGGAGGGGTGACCTCTTTTTTTGATATGCCCAACACCAAACCACAGACCACCAGTCTGTCTGCCTGGGAACAAAAAACAGTTTTGGCCGGAGAGCATTCTATGGCAAATTATGCCTTTTATCTGGGAGCTACCAATAATAATTTATCTGAACTACTAAAAGCAGATTATAGAAGGATTCCTGCCGTGAAGCTTTTTATGGGGGCTTCAACGGGGAATATGCTGGTGGACGAATCTTCTGCCATCAGTGAACTTTTTTCCGGGCTGCCGGCGCTCATTGCCATACACGCTGAATCAGAAAGTGTTATTAAGAAAAACAAGGAACGTTATGTGGCTAAGGCCGGGTCAGAACTACCTGTTTCTTATCATTCCCTGATCAGGGATGCCGAAGCCTGTTACCAATCTTCTGCCCAGGCTGTAGAATTGGCAACAAAATACGACAGCCGCCTGCACATTTTGCATCATTCAACCGAACGGGAACTTAGCCTGTTGCAAAATAAAGAGCTGGAAGAAAAAAAGATTACAGCCGAAGTATGTGTACATCACATGTGGTTTGATGACCGCAATTATGATCGTCTGGGAGCTGCTATCAAATGGAACCCCTCCGTTAAATCGGAAGCTGATAAACTTGCTCTCAGGATGGCCATAAACAGTAATCTTATCGATGTTGTTTCCACTGATCACTCACCGCATCTTTGGTCAGAAAAAGAGGGTAATTGTTTTAAAGCTGCTTCGGGAGCTCCTTCTGTTCAGTTTGGGCTGGTTTTGATGCTGGAGCTTTCAGCTCAGGGAGCTTTCAGCCTGAGCACAGTGGTCGAGAAAATGTGTCATGCCCCGGCACGCCTGTTTCGAATCGCTAAACGGGGCTTTATACGCGAAGGTTATTATGCCGATCTGGTACTGCTCAAGCCGGGAGCAGCCAGAAAGATTAGCAAAGAGGAAATTATAAGCAAATGCGGATGGTCACCTTACGAAGGGGAAGATGTGCACTGGAGGGTAGACAAGACTTTCGTCAACGGTTCTTTGGCATACGACAGGGGTCATTTTGCGCAGGAGAAGGCGGCCATGGCCGTAGAATTTATTGTCTGAGTCATAGTTTGAGTCTTTGATCAGACAAGATTAGTTTTGTAAATATGCTGTATTAATATAATGAGCTAAATGGTTTTTGTTTGTTCATATCTAAAGAAACATTTACCTTTGCGCCTTGATAGATACTTAAATAGAGCAACCATAGCCAATAACAATTAATTATTTATAAAATGAGCAAGAAGAGCGGTTATTTTTTTGGAAATAAAACAGCCGAAGGCAACGGAGATATGCGGGAGCTGTTAGGCGGTAAAGGTGCCAACCTGGCCGAGATGAATTTGCTGGGTATGCCTGTTCCTCCGGGATTTACCATAACTACCGAAGTTTGCACCGATTATTTTAAAAAGGGCAGAGACAGGGTGGTGGCTGAAATTACAACAGAAGTAGAAGCAGCCATGAAAAAGGTTGAAAAAGCCGTAAATGGTCCGGGTTTTGGAGATCCCGAAAACCCCCTGCTGGTTTCTGTACGCTCTGGAGCCAGAGCTTCCATGCCGGGAATGATGGATACTATCCTAAACCTGGGACTGAACGATCAGGCGGTGGAAGTATTGGCAAAAAGATCCGGTAATCCCCGCTTTGCCTGGGATTCATACCGCAGGTTTGTGCAAATGTATGGCGATGTGGTCTTGGGTATGAAACCCGAAAAGAAAGAGGACGAAGATCCATTTGAAGTGATTATTCACGACATGAAAGCCAAACGTCAGGTTATTAACGATACTGAACTGACTACTGAAGACCTCAAAGAACTGGTCACCTTGTTCAAAGCTGCCGTCAAGCAACAGACAGGCCATGAATTTCCTGCCGATCCCTGGGTGCAACTTTGGGGTGCTGTCTGTTCGGTATTTGACAGTTGGATGAATGATAGAGCCATTTTATATCGTAAACTGAATAAAATTCCTGTAGAGTGGGGCACTGCTGTCAATGTACAGGCTATGGTGTTTGGTAATATGGGCAGCAATTCGGCTACCGGTGTTGCTTTTACCAGAGATGCCGCCACCGGAGAGAATCTGTTTAACGGAGAGTATCTGATCAATGCTCAGGGCGAAGATGTAGTAGCCGGTATTCGTACTCCCCAGCAAATTACCCTCGAAGGTTCCAGACGTTGGGCCGAAGCTCAGGCCATTGATGAGCAGGAACGCAAAACTAAATTTCCTTCGCTGGAAGAAGCTATGCCCGAAGCTTATAAAGAGCTCTACGCCATTCAGGATCGTCTTGAAGCGCACAGCAAAGATATGCAGGACATTGAATTTACTATCCAGGATGGAAAATTGTGGATGCTGCAAACCCGTAACGGTAAGCGTACCGGAGGCGCAATGGTAAAAATTGCCATGGATATGCTGCGAGATGGAATGTTAAACGAAAAAGAAGCCATTCTGCGTGTAGATCCCGAAAAACTGGACGAACTTTTACATCCTGTTTTCCAAAAAGCAGCACTGGATGACGCAAAACCAATATCAAAAGGTTTGCCCGCTTCACCAGGAGCAGCCTCTGGTCGTGTGGTCTTTTTTGCTGAAGATGCCGAAGAATGGGCAGACAAGGGTGAAAAAGTTATTTTGGTACGCATTGAAACATCACCCGAAGACCTGAAAGGAATGAACAAGGCTCAGGGAATTCTGACTGCCCGTGGAGGTATGACATCTCACGCAGCCGTAGTAGCCCGCGGTATGGGTAAATGCTGTGTTTCTGCTGCCAGTTCTGTTATAATTGATTATAAAGCCCGCAGCATGAAAGTGGGCGAAAAAAACATAAAAGAAGGCGATTGGTTGTCTTTAAACGGTTCTACAGGCTATGTCTACGAAGGCAAACTAGCCACTCAGGATCCGGAATTGAGCGGTGATTTTGGCCAATTGATGAAACTGACCGACAAATACGCTCGTATGGAGGTAAGAACCAATGCCGATACTCCTCACGATGCTTCTGTTGCCAGAGCTTTCGGTGCCAAGGGTATAGGACTTACGCGTACAGAACATATGTTTTTCGAAGGAGACAAAATCAAAGCCATGCGAGAAATGATTCTTGCCAGCAACGAAGAAGGCAGGCGCAAAGCCCTGACTAAATTGCTACCCTTACAAAAAGCAGACTTTTACGGTATCTTCGAGGCCATGCATGACTTACCCGTCACTGTTCGTTTACTCGATCCCCCTTTGCACGAATTTGTGCCTCACGATGAGAAAGGGCAAAAAGAGATGGCTGACGTTATGGGTATAACAGTAGCTCAAGTCAGAGAACGTGTAGAGTCCCTGATTGAACAAAACCCCATGCTGGGTCACAGAGGTTGTCGCCTTGGAAATACTTATCCCGAGATAACCGAAATGCAAAGCCGGGCTATTATTGAAGCTGCCCTGGATCTCAAAGCAAAGGGCATTAAAGTCATTCCCGAAATAATGGTACCTCTGACAGGTAACCTCAGGGAATTCAATGCTCAGAAAGCCGTTATTGACGAAACAGCAGAAGCTATTTTCCTGGAACGCAATGCCCGTATTGAATATAAGGTTGGAACCATGATTGAAATTCCGCGGGCTGCTTTAACAGCCAATCGCATAGCCGAGTCGGCTGAATTTTTCTCTTTTGGAACCAACGACCTTACTCAGATGACATACGGATATAGTCGTGACGACGTGGCTTCCTTCCTTCCTATCTATTTGGAAAAAGGCATATTGAAGAATGATCCTTTTGCCGTTTTGGATCAAAAAGGTGTAGGTCAATTAATTAATATGGCCACTCAAAACGGAAGAGCCGTAAATCCCAATTTAAAATGCGGAATATGCGGAGAACATGGTGGAGAGCCTTCTTCGGTGGAATTTTGTCACAGAGTGGGTTTGAACTATGTAAGTTGCTCGCCGTACAGGGTGCCCATTGCCCGTTTGGCTGCTGCCCAGGCTGCTCTCCGTTAAGGGAGCAGCTCTCCCGTTCACTACGGGAAATTAAAGAGAACAAACATTGGTTTACTATGAGAAACAAAGAATTTATTCGTGCTGTTCAGCTTGAATCCGGACTGAATAAAGAAAAAACAGCCTTGCTGATGGAAGCCCTTGCTGCTTCCATCAGCAAGATGCTGTCAGATGGAGATTCTCTGAGCATACAAGGCTTTGGTTCTTTTGAACCCAGGAAAAAGGATGAACGTTTGTCGGTTAATCCATCTACCGGGAAGCGTTTTATGATTCCTCCTAAATTGGTTCCATTTTTCAGACCGGGATCAAGTTTGAAAAACAAAGTCAAAAATTTCGGCTCAGATGAACAATAAATTTTTACTCCAGGATTTGGTCCAGTCAATTCTTGACACGAACGATCTGGATAGAAAAGAAGTGGAAGCTTTTGTCCGAGCCTATTTTGCAGTAATCGAAAAAGCTTTGTTTGAGGAAGATTATGTTAAAATAAACGACTTGGGCAAATTCAACCTTCAGAAAGTTGAAGCTCGCAAAAGTGTCAATGTTAATACAGGAGAAACTTTTGAGATTAAGGCACATTACAAGCTGGCTTTTGCTCCGGACAACAAGCTTAAGGAAATTGTCAATAAGCCGTTTGCACATCTGGAAGCTGTAGAACTGGTATCTGAAAAGCAGTCTGCCGAACTTTCAAAACAGCATGTTATGCCTGAGCCTGCAAAAGCTTCAGTGGAACCAGAACTGACTCAGGAAGAAATAATTATCCCCAATAAACCAACCACAAAAGAAGACAAGATTATGGAAAAGAAAGACAAAACTGTTTTTGTAGTAACGGACAAACCTGCTGCAAACGATAAAAAAACACCCACGCCTCCGCAAAAACCCAAGAAAGGCAAATTGCTGGCCTGGATAGTGTTCGTTGTAATTATGTGTGCGCTGATTATTTTTGCGCTTTGGAAAACGGTATTCTCTGATTCAACATCAGAACCGGCTGTTAAGGAAGTGGTAACCGAATCAGCACCAGCTACTCCGGCAGTAGAAGCAGTCACTCCCCCTGCTCCCAAAGTGGTTGATCCGGCCAGCAGGGAAACACTGAAGGTTGTTCGTTTAGAACGCGGAAAGCGCCTTACTTTGCTTGCCAAGGAGTTTTACGGAAATAAGGTCTTTTGGGTATATATTTACGAAGCCAACAAGGATCAGATCAATAATCCAAACAAAATTCTTGCCGGCACCAAAATTCGCATCCCCAAAGCTGATCCGACAGTAATAGACGCCAAAGATCCCGAGTCGGTACGTATTGCAAAGGAAAAAGAGACAAAATACAGAGCGCAATTTTCTAAATAAATTCGTTCAAAATAACGAATTTTGTCTATAAAGATAGGTTTTTTTAACGGCTAAGCCCCTTAAAACTAAACCTATCTTTATAATTTTGTCTTCCATCAAACAAATATCAAAATTTAAAAGTTTTATCCATATGAATCAAAGCGTTGATATTCGAGAATTAAACGAGCTGATCGAAAAGCAAAGTGGTTTTGTTGACATGATTACCATGGGTATGGATAAGGTAATTGTTGGACAGAAACATTTGCTGGAATCCCTGCTCATTGGCTTGTTGGCCGACGGGCATATATTGTTGGAAGGGGTGCCCGGATTGGCCAAAACACTTGCCATTAAAAGTCTGGCTTCGCTTGTCAAAGCCAAATACAGCCGGATCCAGTTTACCCCCGATCTTTTGCCGGCCGACGTGGTCGGAACTATGATTTACAGTCAAAAGTCCGAGGAATTTGCTGTAAAAAAAGGTCCGGTATTTGCCAACTTTATATTGGCTGACGAAATAAACAGAGCTCCGGCCAAGGTGCAGAGTGCTTTGCTCGAGGCCATGCAGGAACGCCAGGTAACTATTGGAGAAAAAACCTACAGATTGGATGCCCCTTTCCTGGTAATGGCCACGCAAAATCCTATAGAACAAGAGGGAACTTATCCTTTACCCGAAGCACAAGTGGACCGTTTTATGTTGAAGGTCTTGATCGATTACCCCAAAAAAGAAGAAGAACGTTTCATTATGAGGCTTAATATGGGTGAATCTTTACCCGAGCTTAAAACGATACTCAAGACAGAAGAAATACTCGAAGCACGTAAGGTGGTCCGTCAGGTTTATATGGACGAAAAAATTGAGCGCTATATAGTCGATATTGTCTTCGCCAGCCGCTATCCCGAAGAATACGGACTCAAAAATCTCAAAGGAATGATTTCTTTTGGAGGTTCTCCCCGGGCTAGTATCAACCTGGCTCTGGCAGCCCGCAGTTATGCCTTTATCAAACATCGTGGTTACGTCATCCCCGAAGACGTGCGCAGTATCTGCCTGGATGTGATGCGTCACCGTATCGGCCTGAGTTACGAAGCAGAAGCCAACAACCTGAGCAGTGACGAAATCATTCAGGAGATTCTGAATAAAGTCGAAGTGCCTTAATGTACTGAAGTATGGAAACGAGTGAATTATTGAAAAAGGTTAGAAAAATCGAAATCAAAACTCGTGGCCTCTCACGTAACATTTTTGCCGGTCAGTATCACACGGCTTTCAAGGGACGTGGGATGGCTTTTTCCGAAGTTCGCGAATATCAGTATGGAGATGATGTCCGTACCATAGACTGGAATGTAACGGCACGTTTTAATCATCCTTACATCAAGGTATTCGAAGAAGAACGGGAACTGACTGTCATGTTGCTTATCGATGTGTCGGGCAGCCGTTTTTTTGGCACGGAATCCTTGTATAAAAAGGATATGATTACCGAAATTGCAGCTACCCTGGCATTCTCGGCAATGCAGAACAACGACAAAATAGGGGTGATCTTTTTTTCGGATAAAATGGAGAAATTCATTCCTCCCCAAAAAGGCAGAAAGCATATTTTGTACATTATACGGGAGCTGATTGAATTCAAACCGCAAAACAGCCAAACAGATCTGAGTGTTGCTTTGCAGTATTTGACCAACGTCATCAAGAAGCGCTGTACGGCTTTTTTGATTTCTGATTTTTTGGTTCAGCAAGACTTTCAGACCGACCTGACCTTGGCCAACCGTAAACACGATGTGGTGGCCATACAAGTCTATGATCAGCGTGAAACAGAATTGCCTTCGGTGGGTTTAGTAAGGGTTAAAGACGCAGAAACAGGCAGGGAAATGTTGATTGACAGCGCTTCCAAAAACCTGCGAAACAATTACCGTCGCTGGTGGGAAGAACAAAAACTGCGCCTGGACACTACTTTCAAAAAAAGCAAAGTGGATGCGGTCTCTGTTTCTACTGCTCAGGATTACGTGAAAGCCCTGATGGCCTTGTTCAATCTGAGAAATTGATCGTTATGCTGAAAAGAATACAAAGCTTTTTGTTGTTTAGCCTGTTGGCTCTGCCTGCTGCCCTGGGGCAGGAGGTAGTCGTAGAAGCCAGCCTGGATTCTACCCTGATCTGGATTGGCAATCCTACTAACTTGCGTTTGAGTGTTTCGGCACCTCGTGATGTTTGGGTGGAATTCCCGGCTTTTGAAGCCGACACGATTGTTCGGGGTATTCAGGTCCTCCGGAAGAGTCCGGTCGATACTGTTTTGTTGGACAACAATCGCTTAAGATTGCAAAAGAATTATTTGTTGACTTCTTTTGACGCTGAATTGTATTACATTCCTCCCATAGAACTGAAAGTAGACGGAGCAAGCTATCATAGTCGTTATTTGTCGCTTAAGGTAATAAGTTTCGAAGTGGACACAGCCAGTACCGAGCTGTTTGATATCATGGGCATTGATATACCCCCTTTTGTAATCTGGGATTACGCTTTGCCGGCGGGCTATGTGCTGGGA
>JAAZGQ010000026.1 GCA_012511135.1 Bacteroidales bacterium
CCAAAAACGAGATTTTCTACGAAGAAGATTTCAGGGCCATCGAAAAAGAATTCCCCAATTTCAGTTTTCACATTGCCTTGAGCGAACCCCGTCCCGAAGACAACTGGACCGGCTACAAAGGCTTTATCCATCAGGTGATTCTGGACAACTATCTGTACAATCACGAAGCCCCCGAAGACATTGAATACTACATGTGCGGGCCCGGCCCCATGGCCAACGCTGTCAAGGTAATGCTCGACAACCTGGGAGTGCCCAATGAAATGCTGATGTTCGACGATTTCGGATGATTAGATTACAAAAGCGATAAAATTTTTGCACACTAGTTTTTTATTGATACATTTGCGGCGTATTTATATCAAGTATGTATAAACTGAACAGATATCACGGTCATCATCATTACTCCGGACGTTGAAAAACGGTTGGTTGATTGATTGTGTCCACATCATTCATAAATAGGCTTACCGTTTTGAGTAAGCCTTTTTTTTTGATAAAAAAATTACTTTTGATAACAAAATA
Source organism: Bacteroidales bacterium (assembly GCA_012511135.1). Classification (GTDB taxonomy): domain Bacteria; phylum Bacteroidota; class Bacteroidia; order Bacteroidales; family UBA1402; genus UBA1402. The sequence goes on from JAAZGQ010000026.1 coordinate 517, forward strand.
ACCGATATGCTCAGAATTGCTATCCAGGCCAAAGGCCGCCTGTACGAAGAAACCATGGCCTTATTGGCAGAAGCCAACATAAAAGTAGACGCCTCCAGGCGTACTCTCTTGCTGCCCGCCAGAAACTATCCGGTAGAGATCTTGTTTTTGCGTGACGACGACATTCCCCAGTCGGTGGCCGGCGGAGTGGCCGATGCCGGTATAGTAGGGCAGAACGAATATGCCGAACGCCGTGAAGATGTCCAGATAGTGCAAAAGCTCGGATTCAGTCGCTGCAGACTCTCGCTGGCCATTCCCAAAGACATCGATTACCCGGGTCTGTCCTGGTTTCAGGGCAAGAAAATAGCGACTTCTTATCCGGGCATTCTAAAAGAGTTTTTACAAGCCAACAAGATAGATTCCGAAATTCATGTGATCAGCGGCTCTGTCGAAGTGGCTCCAGGTATAGGTCTGGCCGATGCTATCTTTGATATTGTCAGCAGTGGTGGAACCTTGGTCAGCAATAGGCTTAGGGAAGTGGAAGTGCTTATGCAGTCTGAGGCCTTGCTCATTTGCAACTCCAAACTTTGCGACGAAAAAAGGGCTGTGCTCGAAGATTTGGTTTTCCGCTTCAATGCTGTAAGAGAAGCCGAAGGCAAGAAGTATATCATCCTGAACATTCTGAATACCAAAATTCCGGACGTCTGCCGCCTGTTGCCGGGAATGAAAGCACCCACGGTAACGCCCCTGGCCGAAGAAGGTTGGTCTTCGGTTCATTCGGTGATCGAAGAAAAACGCTTTTGGGAAATCATTGGCAAGCTCAAAGCCATAGGTGCTGAAGGTATTTTGGTAGTGCCCATTGAAAAAATGATTTTATAAACGGCCTTATGCAAATTATAAATTATCCCTCCGAATCGGCCTGGCCGGATTTGATGCGACGTCCTGACGAAGATAATTCCGCTCTTTTCGAGCAGGTGGCAGGCATGCTCGCAGAAATAAAGCTCAAGGGAGATGTCGCCGTCAGAGCATATTCGCTCAAATTTGACGGCTACACAGCGGATTCTTTTGAACTGCAAGCAGAAGAAATAACAGCAGCCTGCCGGGAAGTCAATCCCAAACTAAAGCAAGCTATCCAGCAGGCGAAACGCAACATAGAAGCTTTTCACCAGGCCCAGGTTCAGGCTCCTGTCAGTCTTGAAGTACAGCCCGGCGTAAGTTGCTGGCAAAGTTCAGTCCCTATAGAGAAAGTGGGATTGTACATTCCCGGCGGAACAGCTCCCTTGTTTTCTACCGTACTTATGCTGGCTGTGCCTGCTCAAATTGCAGGATGCAGAGAAATTGTGCTGTGTTCTCCTCCCGGCAAAGAAGGAAGAATTCACCCAGCCATTGTGTATGCGGCTGATTTGTGCGGTATTAAGCGAATCTTCAAAATTGGCGGAGTACAGGCAATTGGCGCCATGGCCTACGGAACAGAGAC
>JAAZGQ010000270.1 GCA_012511135.1 Bacteroidales bacterium
AACATCTTTAAATGCACATGCTGGTGCTGCTTGATGTTATTCAGATAATAAGGAATAATGTCGTTGTAGCGGATGCCCAGGCGGGATGTGTAGAAATCGAACTTAGGTTCTTCTTCTGATGCAATACGGATGCCGATCTTAAAATCTTTGTCAAGATTCTCTTTCAATAGATCCAGTTCAAACTTATTGTCGAGTATGGAAATGGTATTTTCAAATCCGTTTCTGATAAGTGATTGGATGTTCTCTATGTATTGGGGGCGTTTAAACCCATTACAAAGAATGTATTTATCTTTGGTAATTTTCCCTTCCTCATACAAGGATTCTATGATGTTTATGTCGAAGGCCGAGGATGTTTCAATATGTATATTTTGTTTCAAGACTTCTTCCAAAACAAACGAAAAGTGGGAGCTCTTTGTGCAGTAACAATAGTGGTAATCGCCCTCGTAATCGGCTTTTGCCATAGCTACGTTAAACATTTTCTTGGCTCGCTGAATGTTTTGGGAAATCTTAGGTAAGTAAAAGATTCTCAACGGAGTACCATATTGTTTGATGATATCCATCAAAGGAATGTCAAACCACTGCAGTTCGTCTTCGATCAAGGAAAATTCCTCATTCGGGAACTCAAACGATTGTTCAATTAAATGTCTGTACTTGTTTTTCATTATACATTAATTGTTCATAGATGAAAAATCCAACTAAGATGGATTGTCTTATTATTATAAATCCAGATAAAACAGATTGGTCGACTCTTTCAAAAAAAGAGGGGCAAAAATACAACAAATTGAACAAATACAATGAAAATGAAGAAAAAATTACTCAACGCTCAAGAATAACTTCGGCACTTTCCATAATACCCACTATAGGAGGATGGCATTTTTTTACCTTGACTTCAATGCCTTGAATTTCAGGGAAAGTATGTCGCAACTGCCGGCAAATCTTTTCGGCAAGGTGTTCTATTAGATTACAGGGAATGTGCATAACTGCGGCCACCTGTTTATATACTTTGGCGTAATTCAAGGTATCTTCGAGTTGATCGCTTTGGCAGGCTTTGCTCATGTCCAGACTTAGTTTCAGGTTGACCAGGTAAGTATTGCCCACTATGCGTTCTTGTTCGTTTACGCCGTGATAGGCAAAAAACTTCATTTCGTTCAGTTGCAGGTAGTCCATAGTGATGTCCTTAATTGCTTTGATTGACAGGGCAAAAATACGAATTATTATAAATTTGCGTCCTTAATTTATTGAATTTGATAATTAGTAGTATCTTTGCTAATTATAAAATTAGCTTTATCAATTTAAATTAGCTTTTATGTCAAAAGACAAGACTGTTAGCAATGGTGTTATACATAATGCTATAGCTCCGGGAACTCAGATTACCGGGAGCATCACTGCAGAAAATGACTTTCGCATAGACGGAAACATAGACGGAGACATTGTTTGTCAGGGCAAGGTGATAGTAGGTCGCCAGGGCTTTGTGAAAGGCAAAATCGTATGCGTAAATGCGGAGATTGTCGGGCAGGTGGATGGCAGAATACAGGTGTCGGAAATTCTAACCCTAAAAGCTACAGCCATAGTACAAGGCGAAATCAAGATTTCCACTCTTATTGTGGAACCCAATGCACAATTCAACGGTAGCTGCGAAATGTTTAACAAAGAAGCACAAGCGGAATAAGAGATTGTTACTCAATAAAAAAACGGCTGGAACTCAAAAGTTCAGCCGTTTTTTTATTATCAGATTGCAGTGATCTTTATCCGCAACGCGAATAATCGCAATTGATACAGTGAGCGCATTTTTCCTGATAAATCATAGGACTTCCGCATTTGGGACATAGTTCCCCTTTTACTTCGGTGCCGTCAGGTAAATAATTTTTAAGTGCACGTTCAACCCCGTTTTTCCAGGTATTGATGGATTTGCTGTCGAGTTCCAGGCTGCCGACCAGCTTCAATACCTGGTCGATAGGCATACCATAGCGCAACACTCCTGATATCAGTTTGGCATAATTCCAGTACTCGGGGTTGAATTTATCCGACAGACCCTCGACGGTGGTTTTGTATCCTCTGCGGTTACTAAATTGGAAGTCATAGCGTTTCACGCCCTTCTCGTCCACGTTTTTGAGTATCTTACCCCGGGTAACAGTTTTGGGCAGAGCAATGCCTTCTTCGTCGTCCTCTATACCTGTAAAGATTTCGTAAGGACGTCCGTTTTGCATACCAATAAAGGCAATCCATTTTTCTTTGTTGTTTTGAAAACGGAGTACATCGGCAACCAGTTCCTGGGGACGTTTGGGGGTGAGTTCAGGGAAGCAGATTACCCGTCCTTTGTCTTTTTTGTCGGAAGCGTCCAGCAAAACGCCTGATCTGGAGCCGTCACGATATACGGTGCAGCCCTTACAGCCCGAGCGCCAGGCCTCAACGTAAAGCTGGTTGACCAATTCTTCGCTGACGTCGTTGGGCAGATTGATGGTTACGCTGATGGAATGATCCACCCATTTTTGTATACGTCCCTGCATTTTGACCTTTTGCATCCAGTCCACGTCTTTGGAAGTCGCTTTGTAATAGGGCGATTTGGCAATCATTTCATCTAGTTCCTCCTGTTCGTAATGTTTGGCTGTGGGATAACCCTGAGCTTCCATCCAGGTGACAAATTTATGATGGAAAACGATGTATTCTTCGAAGCAGTCTCCGTTTTCGTCGGTAAAATCTACCCTCGATTCGGGATCGTTGGGATTGATCTTGCGGCGACGTTTGTAGATGAGACTGAAGGCCGGTTCCACGCCCGAAGTGGTTTGGGTCATCAGGCTGGTAGTGCCCGTAGGAGCTATAGTCAGACAGGCAATATTGCGCCTGCCGTAGGTTTTCATTTCTTTTTTGAGCTCGGGTGCTTCATTGAACAGGCGTTTGAGGTAGGGATTTGTTTTCTCGCGCTCGTAATCAAAAATACTGAAAGCTCCACGATCTTTGGCCATATTTACCGAAGAGCGGTAAGCTTCGACGGCTACCAGGCGATGAATCTTTTCGGAAAAATCCGAGGCTTCTTCGGTGCCGTAACGCAGATTCAGGGCTGCCAGCATGTCGCCTTCGGCAGTGGTGCCTACTCCGGTTCTGCGGCCCTGGGCTGTTTTTGCTTTGATTTTTTCCCAGAGAACGCGTTCAGCCCGCTTGATTTCTGAATCTTCCGGATCGGAATTAATCTTTTCAAGGATCATGTCAATTTTTTCCATTTCCAGATCGATGATATCGTCCATAATGCGTTGAGCCAGCGCTACATGTTTTTTGAAAAGCTCATAATCAAAATTGGCTTCGGCAGTAAAAGGCTTGTTTAGATAAGAATAAAGATTGATGGCCAAAAGACGGCAACTGTCGTAAGGGCAGAGAGGAATCTCACCGCAGGGATTGGTAGAAACTGTGCGGAAACCCATGTCAGCGTAACAATCGGGCACCGATTCGTTCACAATGGTATCCCAAAACAGTACACCGGGTTCGGCCGACTTCCAGGCATTGTGTACAATTTTTTTCCACAAAGCTTTGGCGTTGATTTCTTTGGTTATGATCGGATTGGATACATTTACCGGATATTGTTGCGCATAGGGCAGGTTTTCGGTGGCTGCCTGCATGAATTCGTCCGTCAGCTTTACCGAGACATTGGCACCGGTCACTTTGCCCTCAATCATTTTGGCATCGATAAAAGATTCGGAATCGGGATGCTGAATGGAAACCGTCAGCATCAGGGCACCTCGCCTGCCGTCCTGAGCCACTTCGCGGGTGGAGTTGGAATAGCGCTCCATAAAAGGAACGATTCCCGTGGAGGTGAGAGCTGAATTTTTTACAGGGGTGCCTTTGGGCCGGATGTGCGAAAGATCGTGGCCGACTCCGCCCCGGCGTTTCATCAATTGCACCTGTTCTTCGTCAATTTTAATTACGGCTCCGTAAGAGTCGGCAGCTCCGTCAATTCCAATCACAAAACAATTGGAAAGCGAGGCTACCTGAAACTTATTACCGATACCGGTCATAGGGCTGCCTTGAGGAATAATATAACGGAAACGGTCAAATAGGTCGAAAAGCTCCTGAGCCGAGAGGGGATTGGGATAATTATTTTCGATGCGGGCAATTTCGTTGGCCAGACGCCAATGCATATCTTCCGGAGATTTTTCGTACAAATTGCCAAAAGAATCTTTGATGGCATATTTGTTTACCCAGACTCTGGCGGCCAGTTCGTCGCCCAGGAAATATTCCAGCGAAGCCTGAAAAGCTTCCTCTCGTGTGTAGATTTTTTCTTCCATGATAAATAATGTAGTTATAGTAATTGATATTATTTTAATTCCTCTGCCTCAAAGTCTCGGGTTTGTGATTTTGGATTTGCAATATTAAGTCAAATAATCAAGTGAAAAAAAAAATTAACGTAAAGATATTATTAATTCTTTCAAGTAATGAATTCTAAAAATATAAATAACAGATAATGAGCGGTATAATAAAATGAGATTAAAAGAAAAATTTTTAAAAAGAAAAATATTCAATAAAGACAGTATCTATTAAGTTGATAAAAAAAATAATTGGGAAGCATTTACAAAAAAACTACCTTTGCAATTAGAAAAAACCAAACCAACTATTGCAGCCTTATGGATTCGATGAAAAAAAGAGCCACGGTACGTGCTTATTCCCAACAAGATATTAGTCAGGAACTGCTGGATGAATTGCTTGAAATTGCCTGTCGTTCTTCTAACACCGGTAATATGCAAGCTTACAGCATCGTAGTCAGCCGCGATCCGGCACGTAAAAAAGCACTGGCGGCCTATCACTTCAATCAGCCACAGGTGATCAATGCTCCGGTAGTGCTTACTTTTTGTGCCGATTTCAACCGTTTTGGCAAATGGTGTGACCAACGAAATGCCCGGGCGGGTTTTAATAATATTCAGGCCCTGGCTTATGCTTCGATTGATGCGGTAATTGCAGCTCAGACTCTTTGCGTGGCAGCCGAAGAAAAAGGCCTGGGTATCTGCTATCTGGGCACAACCACATATCTGGCTGAGGAAATTTCCGAGTTTTTGGAATTGCCGCCCCTGGTGTTCCCTGTAACCACTGTCAGCCTGGGCTATCCCCTGGAAGCTCCCAAACAATGCGAACGCCTCCCGCTGGAAGCCATCGTTCATTCCGAAATTTATCGCGATTACACCCCGGAAGACATAGACCGTCTGCATCTTGACAAAGAACAATTGCCCGAGAACCGGCATTTTGTCGAAATCAATCAAAAAGAAAACCTTGCTCAGGTTTTTGCCGAAATCCGCTATACCAAAAAAGACAACGAGCATTTTTCCGATACTCTGGTCAAGGCAGTAAAAAAGCAAGGTTTCTGTTGAGAAGCCCTGCTTTTTGATTGTGTATTCCGGGAAGCCCTGCTAAAAACGGTTAATCCCGAAAATTTGCTATTAATCGCGAAACTATACTCTGTGTTCTGATCGTGAGACTCTGCTCTCTTTTATTGAAATAAGATTTTCTCGATTGTCTGGATATCGCTGCGCAAACTTTTGTCGGTTTCAATCCAGTCGTTCACTGTTTTGCAGGCATGAATCACGGTGGCGTGGTTTCTTTTGCCCAGCAGCTCGCCTATGCGGGCATAGGAGCTGTCGGTGTATTTTTTGGAAAGATACATGGCAATCTGCCTGGCGTGAGCCACTTCCTGCTTTTTGGAGCGGGTCTGTATCAGTTCGGGTTCCAGTTTGTAGTATTTGCAAACCTCGTTTTCTATCAACTCAACCGAGATAGGGCGTTCCTTTACCTGAATAGAGTTGTCTACGACCTGTTTGCAGAGCTCCAGGTCAACGTTCTTGCCAATTATGATGGAATGGGCCATCAGCGATACTACTATGCCTTCCAGGTCACGGATGTTGTCTTTGGCGTGATGAGCAATGTATTCTACCACTTCTTCGGGAAACTCCAGACCGTCCCGCTGGATTTTACTCATAAGAATGTCCAGGCGCAATTGGTAATCAGGCTGAGTGATTTCGGCAGTAAGCCCCCATTTAAATCTGGTCAGCAGGCGATCTTCCACTCCCTGCAAGTCTTTGGGAGCCCGGTCGCAGGTCAGTACCAATTGTTTGCTGTTTTGATGCAGGTGGTTGAAAATGTGAAAAAACACGTTTTGCGTACCCTGTTTGCCCGACAATTCATGAATATCGTCTATCAGCAGCAAATCGATGCTCTGGTAAAAATGGATAAAATCGTTGATGCTGTTGTTGAGATAAGCCTGTGAATACTGTACCTGAAACAAATGCGAGGAAACATAAAGCACTCTCAGCTCCGGATTTTTGTACAGCGCGTGATTGCCTATGGCGTGCAAGAGGTGAGTCTTGCCCACGCCGGACTTACCATAGATAAACAGGGGATTGAAAATAGTCTTGCCGGGACTTTCGGCTATGGATACACCAGCTGTACGAGATAATTTATTGCTGTTACCTGCAATAAAATTACCGAAATGAAAACTTGAGTTCAGTTGCGGATCAAGCCTGTTAGGCAGCAATTGTTCAAAAGGGCTCACCAGAGCTGCTTTGCTGTTGGGCGGCAGATTCTGGATGGCTTTTTCTTTATTGGGACGCTGCTCGGGCGTTATATCTATAAAATTGTCAGATAATTTAATTTTATATAGCAGCCGGGTAGGCTTGCCGGTGATACGTTGCAAACTTTTACCTATTACATCCGAAAAATTAGTTTCGATATGTTCAAAAAAGAAATGCGTGGGAACCTGTACGAGTAAATCCTCGTTTTGGTACTTAAGAGGAATTATTGGGAGCAGCCAGGTAGAAAAGTTAGATTCCGGAACAATGTCTTTGACAATGTCGAGGCATTTGCTCCACAATTCTTCATGGTTAAAATTAAAATCCATAATTATTCCTCTGAGTTTAGCTTGAACGGTACTGCAAATTTTTGAAGAAAAATCGAATTAAACAAACGAAGATTTTGTTCAAAAGTTTTGCAATTGCGTATCTGTTTTAGTCTTAACCAATTAGGTCTATATGTTTAACAATCAGATTTATAGATGAAAATTAAAAACGCAACAATCTTATAAATAGAGCTTTGTAATTTTGGCAGTTTGACTTGTTAAATTGGCAGTAAATTCCCCAATCGCTTTAAAGCAAAGCTTCTAACAGCCTTGTGTTATTTTTACATTAAGTTTTAAAACTTGCTGTTTAATTCTTAAATCAGAGCCAAGTCTCTGAATAAATATGCGTGCATTTCTCAAAAAAACCTCCATTCCTAAATTTTCAGGCCAATCTATTTTTTAGAACCAAAGAGCGAGAAATGTACATAACGTTTAGGTTGTGCCCTTAAATCCAGCAGGAGTTCATTGGCACTTGTAGTCGTTTGGTTCAGGTTAAAGTACAATTCAGTATCGTTCAGTAATAAGCCCAGACTGTTGTCGGGCCTGGTCAGTCTCAGGCCTATATCTTGTAACAGCAGTACGGTGCTGTCAACGTGATTGGAGATACCGGCAAAGTCAATTGCCCTGAGTTCCTGTCCCAAAGCCATAAAATTGCCGCTCAGCGAATCGATGCTTCTGATGGCCGAAGGAATTTCGTTGGCCAGCAGCAGATCAAGGCTGGCCGAAGCAGAAGCAAGCTTTTCGCCTGCCTTGCGTACCGAAGCCAGGCTAGTGTTCAGATCACCCCCCTCGTCCAGCTGAGCTTCAAGTTGAGCAATTACCTTAGAGCTTTGTTTAATTACATCTTGTATACCCGGTAAAAGATCATCTTCCAGGAGATCCATCAGACCGGCTTTGTTTTCAGCCAGCAGGGTGTCGCCGTCGGTCATTAATTCCCCGGCCTTTCCCAGAATCAGATTGATCTGCGGGTTGCCCATAAGTGCAGGTTCCAGTACAGCCTTGCTGCCTGCAGGCAATTTGAGTTCGTTTTCCAGGCTCAGTTCCACCAGAATATGGCCGGGAGAGTCGAACTGATATTCAATACTCTTAACCAGGCCCACCTGATAACCGTCCAGCATGACCGGAGCCGAAGTAACCAAGCCGTCTATTTGATTGTATACAATATAATACTTATGGGCTTGCTTGAGCAGATTAATGCCCTTGAGGTAATTCAGCCCCCAGACAAACAAGGCGATGGCAATGATAACCGTCAGTCCTATTCTGATTTCTTTGTTTAGTTTAAATTTCTTCATAATATCGTCATTGCTTGTTCCATAGCCTGGAAGTCTACAGGATTTTGGCCAAAACCGGTTTTATATTTTCCGGTGCATCAGGGTTTTGACCTGGCTTCTTCCAGGCTGATACGGCTGTCGTCCTTGAAAGCGATCACAAAAGCATCCGGAAAAAGTCCGGCTATCTTTTTGCGTTCAGCTGCCGCTTCCTTTTCTGTAGGAAAAGCACCGTAGGTATATTTATATAATCTCTTTTCCTGATAATAATCGATGTTCTTCAGTCCTCTGAATTCCTTGTCGTTTTTGTCCATGAGTTTGCGTGTGGCAAAGAGTTGTATCTTGTACACCGGAGCTCCCTGAGCAAGTACCGGGCTGTTGCCGGTGTTTTGATCGGCTGCTTTGGCCATGGACTTTCGTTCGTAATCGTTCTTGAACTTAACGACGGCATCGTAGATGCAGTGAGCCAATTCGTTCTGGCCTTTTTCACTTTTCAAATAGCGCTCTTCGTCGGGATTGGTTATAAATCCCAGTTCAACCAGCACCGAAGGCATACTTGTGCGAAAAAGTACCCAGTAAGGAGCCTGGCGCACGCCCCGGTCGGCACGTTTTTTATGCACAAAACCGTTCTGTACCAGCGAGGCAAAAGCAATACTTTGATCCAGGTGGGCATCCTGCAGAAATTCAAACATAATGTAAGATTCCGCCGAAGAAGGATTGAAACCCTCGTAACGCTGTTCGTAATTCTCTTCGAGCAAAATTACACTGTTTTCGCGTTTGGCAACCTCGATGTTTTCTTTGAGTTTGTCCTGGCCCAGAGTAAAAACCGAGGCTCCGGTGACCTTTTTGTTATTCACTCCGTCGGTATGGATCGAAATAAAAAGGTCGGCCTTGGCTTTGTTGGCAATGACAGCCCTGTCTTCGAGTTTCACAAAAACGTCGGTGTTACGGGTATAAACCAAATTGACGTCTTTGTTGTTGGCTTCTATCAGTTTACCCAACTTCAAGGCAACAGAAAGCACAATGTTTTTTTCGTAGGCAGTAGCTCCGACAGCTCCCGGATCTCTGCCTCCGTGTCCGGGATCAATAACTACCGTAAATGGCTTTTCAGCCCCTGATAAGCTTTGGTTTACACTTAAAGCCAGAATAATGGCCAAAAACAGGAGGCGAAAGTACATAGATTCAATGCTTAGCGTAAATTAAAACAAGCACAAAAATAGAAAATAAACCCAGATGTCGCAAATATGAATTTATTCTTGATAATCCGGGTACAAAAGATAGTTCAGCCGCATTTTGCGATAAGCCTCCAGTTCCTTTTGCCAGCTGGCCCGAATTTCTGCCTGATTGCGGCCTGCCAAAATCTGCTCCCGCAGTGTTGAGTTGCCGGCCAGTAAATCAAAAAAGCGGGCATGGGCAAAAAAAGCTTCTCCCATTTCTGAACGACGATACATGCTCAGCAAATACTCCAGGTTCAAGCCCCGGGGACAGTCTTCTTTGCTTAAATCAATCCCGTAACAGGCTTGATTCCGGTACAAACTCCCTTTCCCTGCAGGAGTAAAAACAAAATCACCAAAACGGGGATCGGGATAACCTACTATTTTGAAGGGAGTTTCTGTGCCTCTGCCTACGCTCATCAGACTGCCCTCGAAAAGGCAGAGCGAAGGATAAAGGCAAACAGCCTGTTGATCGCGCAGATTGGGCGAAGGCCTGACCGGCAGGGAATAGGGCTGCCCGTGATGCCATCCGCTGACAGGAATCACCTGCAGTTTACAACGCAGAGCTCCCGGCAACCAGCCTTCTCCGTTTATCATCAGGGCCAGCTCCCCCAGGGTACAGCCGTGCAACAAAGGAATGGGATGCATGCCCACAAAAGAGCTATAGCCCTCCTGCAGCAAAGGTCCGTCTATGGTGTCGTTGGGATTGGGCCTGTCCAGTACAATGAGTTCCACCCCCGATTCGGCGCATGCTTCCATCAGGTAATGCAGCGTGCTCAGATAAGTAAAGAAACGGGTACCCACGTCCTGAATGTCAAAAACCACCAGGTCGAGCT
>JAAZGQ010000027.1 GCA_012511135.1 Bacteroidales bacterium
GATATCTGGATGCGGTCGCCGGGAATATGGGCAAATAGATTTTCGAGTACAGCTAATTCCTCGCTGGTGATCTTGTCAATTTTATTAAAGAGGAGCAAGAGTTTTTTCCCCTCACTGCGCGGAACAATTCGGTCGGCCATCCATTCAATGTGTTCGCTAAGCTGGGTAGAATCAATCAGCCAGAGGATAATGGAGGCTTGTTCGATTTTTTGATAAGTACGTTCGATGCCAAGATTTTCTATCTGGTCTTTGGTTTTGCGCAATCCTGCTGTATCGATAAAGCGAAAACCAAGACCTTTGATGTTAACCAGGTCTTCGATACTGTCGCGTGTAGTGCCGTGTATTTCCGAAACGATGGCTTTGTCTTCGTTGAGTAATTTGTTGAGCAGGGTTGATTTGCCGGCGTTGGTTTCGCCTACTATGGCCACGGGAATGCCGTTTTTGATGGCGTTGCCCAGCCTGAAGGATTCACAAAGAGCAGAGAGTTTCGATTTCAGTTGACCGGCCAGTTTTTTGAGTTCGTCGCGGCTGGCAAAAGTCAGGTCTTCTTCGCTGAAATCAAGCTCCAGTTCAATTAAGCTAACAAAATGCAGCAATTTCTCGCGAAGATGGGCCAGGTCCTGAGAAAAACCTCCTCGCAGCTGTTTCAGCGCCAATTGATTTGCCGCCGGAGTAGCCGCTGCAATCAGATCGGCCACGGCTTCTGCCTGCGAAAGGTCCATCTTTCCGTTCAGAAAAGCCCTTTGGGTAAATTCTCCCGGCTCTGCCTGGCGACAGCCCAATTGAATTAAAAGCTGAATCAGCCTTTGTTGAATAAAGAGAGAACCGTGGCAGGAAAACTCCACCGTGTCTTCGCCCGTAAATGAGTTCGGTCCCCGGAATACTGTTACCAGGGACTGATCAAGCAGCTTGTCTGCTTCCTCCATTAGCCGCCCGTATTGACAGCTGTGACTTGCCTGCTCTGAAACAGGGCAGCCGTTCTTACCCGGCAGGAAGAGTTGGTCAGCAAGGGCAAGAGCTGCAGGTCCGGAAAGCCGGATCACAGCTATACCTCCCGAACCCGGCGGGCTGGAAATGGCACAAATGGTATCCTGGTTCATAAATTTTACAAGCGGTCTAGTACTATGGTTATAAGTTCAGACATGCGGTCTTTGTAATTGGTTCCTGCAGCTTTGGAATAACGGTTTACGATGACCAGGCATACTGTCATGGCTTTGTGCCCCATCAGTGAAGCCAAACCTGCCACTCCGGCACTTTCCATTTCGTAGTTGGTAATGCGGTAAGCACCGTAACGAAAACTACGCAAACTGTCACTAAATCCAGGCAAGGCCAGCTTCGTTCTGAGCTCTCGCTCCTGTGGACCGTAAAAACCATTAGCTGTTACAGTTACTCCGCGGAGCATGTCCTGTTGTCCAATACGGGCGATGAGTTCAGGATCGGCCGAAACCACATAAGGATGAGCCCATTGTTCCAGATAGCCGGTGTGTTCACAAAATGCCTTTTCAAATTTAAGATCGGAAAGCTTGTCGCGACCGGCGTAAAAATTCAACAGGCCGTCCAGCCCAACAGATTTTTCGGAAATCAGAAAAGTGCCCACCGGCAAGTCTTCCTGAAGACCGCCGGTGGTTCCTATTCTGACTATGCTCAGAGTTTTTGTTTCCTTTTTTTCGGTTCTGCTCTCAAAGTCGATGTTGGCCAGTGCATCGAGCTCATTCATCACAATATCAATATTGTCGGTGCCTATGCCGGTGGACAGCACAGTCATCCTTTTGCCGTAATAGGAGCCGGTAACGCTATAAAACTCGCGATTCCGTACCCGGCATTCCACAATGTCAAACTTGGAAGCCACCAGGCCTACACGATCGGGGTCACCCACCAGAATGATACGCTCGGCCAGCTGTTCAGGTTTGAGATGAAGATGAAAGATGCTTCCATCCTCGTTAATAATCAGCTCAGATTCGAGGAAATGCAAACTCATGGCAATAATGCTTATGTCTCTGTACGGAGACTGGTTAAACTGAGAGATACAGGACGCTATTTTTTGGGCGTCGGAGGCTTGGCAATGGATTCCCTCATATTGGTATCCGACTCAATATTTTTCATGCGGTAGTAATCCATAATGCCCAGGTTGCCGCTGCGGAAAGCTTCGGCCATAGCTTTGGGTACTTCGGCTTCGGCTTCGATAACTTTAGCCCTGGCTTCCTGAGCCTTGGCTTTCATTTCCTGTTCCAGGGCGACAGCCATGGCGCGTCTTTCTTCGGCCTTGGCCTGGGCTATGTTTTTATCAGCCTGAGCCTGATCCATTTGCAGTTCGGCACCGATGTTTTTGCCTATGTCAATGTCGGCGATATCGATCGAGAGTATTTCGAAAGCAGTGCCGGCATCGAGGCCCTTACGAAGCACTACTTTGGAGATGGAATCGGGATTCTCCAGTACCATTTTGTGGCTGTCCGACGAACCAATGGACGATACGATACCTTCGCCAACGCGGGCCAGAATGGTGTCTTCGCCGGCTCCACCCACCAGTTGCTTGATGTTGGCCCGTACGGTCACCCTGGCTTTGGCAATAAGCTGGATGCCGTCTTTGGAAACAGCAGCCACCGGAGGCGTGTCAATAACTTTGGGATTTACCGACATTTGTACAGCGGTAAAAACGTCGCGGCCGGCCAGGTCGATGGCTGTGGCCATCTGAAAACTCAGGTCAATATTGGCTTTGGATGCCGAAACCAAGGCGTGAACCACTTGTTGTAAATGACCTCCGGCCAGGTAATGTGCTTCCATGTCATCGCGTCGCAGTTGCTTGAGGCCGGCTTTGTGTCCCTCGATCATGGCGTTTACTATGACCGTGGGAGGCACTTTACGTATCCGCATCAAAAACAGCTGGATCAGAGAGATGTTCACACCGGAGACTTTGGCCGATAACCAGAGGAAAAACGGCACGTAATAAAAGAAGATAATCACTAAAACGATTACCGGAATCAAAATAAGCAGACCAAATCCTGTTGTCATAATGTTATAATTTTAAAAGTGAATATTCATTGTTGTTTTCTAAGATTCATCGCCTTCGTCTTTTCTGACGATCACGTTCATATCGGAAATAGCCGTTACCACCACAGGTGTGCCGGCATCAAGCATTTCATTTTCGCTGCGGCCTTCCAGGGTTTTCCCATCGATGATTATTTTGCCGCCGGGTGCCAGGCGCGACAGGCATTTTCCTTTGTCTCCGATTTTCACTTCCACACCCTGATGAGTCTCAATCCTGGAATCGATGTTGGTTTCCAGAGACATCTTTTTGAGCGTTTTGGAACGAATAAACCAGATAAAAGCAGCTGCCATGGCCACTGCCGATGTAATTAAGCTTATGTTGCCTGCCAATGGCCCTAAGTTTCTATACGCCACAACTATGCCTGCAATCAGGCAGACAAATCCTCCAATAATTGCTACGGAAATACCGGGAAGGAAGAAAATCTCGAGAATCATAAAAAAGATGCCCAGCAAAATCAGGCCGATGACAAGAGCTATATCCATAGTTATTAATAATTTAAAGGATCAATTTTCTTTAATTCCAAACGTCTTGTTTCGTATTCCTTGAGCGGTATATCCCTTTCCAAAAAGAGTAAGGCCCATTCTGCATTTAAAATTTTTGTGGTCAATTCCTGTTGTTCCGGATTGTCTTTGCCTGTATATTTGAGACGGTCAGCTTCGATTTGGGTTTTTAAGCTGTTGTAACGGGCTTTCATTCGCAAATATTGGAGATAAGCCTGCCTGGCATCATCGCTTTTAAAGTCGTTCTCGCTTTGATATACAATGTTGTCGCGGATTAAAAAACGAAGTTGTTCACTTTCGGTATCGTCAATCTCCTGCATTTCAATATTATTTTCGTACTGATAGCGTTCTTTCATTATTTTTCTGACAGAATCCGTGTTGATGCCCTCTTGTGTCAGGGCGATGGAGGCAAGGCGTGCATAATCTAGAGTTTCCTCCTCTGTTTTACCGCTCAGTATTTTGCGGGTATTTCCCGGCAAAAAAGTGTATATGGCCAGGCTGTCTTTGCCGGCATAGCGATCTGTAACCAAAAAGCCTCTGCCGACGTATTCGTCAATGATATAGAAATAATCGTTATAAACAGAATTGAAAGGCATCGGTAGGGGCTCGGGAGCAAAAAAAGATTCAGAGGCAAAATGATAACGACTCACAAAGAGGTCGTAGCCGCCTACGGAGTTGTATCCGTCCGAAGCAAAATAAATAGTAATGCCGTCGTTGAGCACATAAGGAAAGCGTTCGTTGCTTGGCTGATTTAAATTCTTAACCAGGTCTATTTTTTCCCAGTTGTTCATCATACGGTTCATACTGAAAATATCCCAGCCGTTTTCCGCCGTGGAGTCGTCGTAAAAAATACGGTCTTTACGTTCAGTGATATAGGCAATACTCATAGAATCTCCCTGATCGGGGAAAAGCTGCCTGAGAGGAAGTATTTCTCCGTTAACCGAATGTAATTTGATGCATTCAAACACAGAATCTTTTGGAATCACCAGGCTGTCAATAAAAACGACGTCCTCGACGGCCTTAAGCATTTGTTTGGCTTTTTCGGTCGACTTGAGCATGCGGGCTAGCTTAGCTGAATTGTCGCTCAAGCCAAAAGCAATGTATTTATCGATATGTCCGGTGCTTTTGTCAAACTGGTATTGATGGTGATAATACTCGGCCAACAGCAAACTTGCCGTGGGGATTTTGCTCCTTTCGCCGGTATTCAGGTAGGGCAGGGCCTCGGTTTGTTTGCCTGTATGGTACAGACAGGCTCCGTACCAATAGTTGAGGTTGGCGTCTTTGGGTTTGCGCCTGAGTTCACGTTCAAATACCGGCAGCGCTTGTTCATAATCTCCTTCGGTAAACAAAGCTCTGGCTTCTGTCAGGGTTTGGGCTGACAGACCAGCGCTAAAAAGAAGGAATATGAAAAGCAGGTTTTTCATGTCAAGGCATAATTTGTTACAAAAATACAAATTATTCAACGGATTATTCGGTGGCAGGCCGTATTTTTGCAAAAAATATTGCCTATGTCCCTTTTGGGCCCTGAACAAAAATTAATTAAGACTATGGATTTGCGCTTAAAGCAAGCCATCGAAAAGTATGCTCTTGTACAGGACGACGACAAAGTGTTGATAGGCCTTTCGGGAGGCAAAGATTCCATGGCTCTG
The DNA here is from genome assembly GCA_012511135.1 of Bacteroidales bacterium. GTDB lineage: Bacteria > Bacteroidota > Bacteroidia > Bacteroidales > UBA1402 > UBA1402. The sequence goes on from JAAZGQ010000027.1 coordinate 5,196, forward strand.
GTGGAATTGCTGGGCCGGAGAATGCAGATTTTTCGCCCTCGTTTTCGTGCCCTTGCCGTGCATGTGGTCATGAAAAACATTCCCTATCAGGGCGAGCTTAAGCTGTTGGAAAAACATTGCAGCGAGTTTGGTATTCCTTTTTTGCTGAGAGAAACTCAATTTGACGCCTCCACCGACAAGCGGAAATCTCCCTGTTTTTTGTGTTCCTGGCACAGGCGCAAAGTTTTGTTCGAAACAGCCAAAGCAGAAGCCTGTAATAAGATAGCTCTGGGTCATCACCGGGACGATATTCTGGAGACCTTGTTGGTGAATATGTTTTTTCAGGGTTCCATCCAGAGTATACCGCCATTGCTGCGTATGGATAAGTTTGAGCAAACGCTTATCCGCCCCCTTTGCCTGATTTCGGAACCGGAACTGGAACAATGGGCAGAGCTGCGTCAATATCCTTCTTTGTTGAAACAATGCCCTTACGAAAAAAGCTCCTATCGGCCTGAAATACGCAAACTTATCGAATCGATGGAAAAACTCAATCCTCAGGCCCGTAACAGCCTTTGGGCCTCCATGCAGCATATTTATCCCGATTATCTGCCCTAAGCCTGCTTATCTGTTCTGATCCGGGATTTGGGAATAAAATTCTGCCTCAACAATGCTCAGCCGGGCATTTTCCCCTTCGCTGAGGCATTCGATACGAACATTGCGGGTGGGCGCAGCCGGATTGAGCTTTAGATTGACGTAACCCAGTGTCCTTTCTGTATGCCCCTCCCAGAGCACTTCGTTTTGCTCCGAGAGGATTCTCAGGTGATAGGAGGTATTTCTGAAGTTGCCCATTTTAAGACAGGCTTCCGTCAATACGGTATTGCGCGACAAAGTATAATTAATCCAGAGCTCTCCGGCCGGGCCGCGGGCATCCCACTGGCTCAGTTCGTTGTCGTCGAAACTCCCGGCCGCTGCTTCCTGATTGATGCCGGCGGTGGCCGATTGTATGCTAAGCGGAAGCCTTGACATCATAAAAGAAGCAAAACCCGGTGTGGCTCCCCGCCATAAATAAGCGATCAGTTCGTCTTTGGCAAAGTAAGTGCTCAGGCCATCTTTTACCGGCACTTCCAGACTTTTGAGCACGAGTGAGTCGCCCAGGAGTCCTTCTGCACTTGCCTTGACCACTATTTTGCCTGCTTCGGTGGCAGATCTGATCAAAACACGATTTACGCCGCATTCAACAGGCAGTTCGGGCGAAAGTATGTAATTGTTTTCTCCCTGGGCAATGCCTCCTCTGAATTCGGCCGGACCTTCAATGTCGAAATGAATCAGATCGTTAGCCAGAGGGCAGCGCAGGCCGTTCCGGTCAACAACCTCGACCTGAACCAATACCATATCTGCTCCGTCTGCACGAAATCCTTTGGGGTGTTGCCAGTACTTGAGTCGCAGGGCGGAGGCCGGTTCTGTGGTTTTTATTTCAGCAGGTTCTCCGGCCAATTCACCCCGGTTGTTGTAACTCAGGGCTCTGATGGTACCGGCTTCAAAAGAAACATCTTTGAATTTGAACAAAAAATTGTATTGACGCTCTCCAAAGCCCAGGTTTTTGCCGTTCACAAACAATTCTACGGCTGCGGCATTGGAAACCACCAGCACGTCTTTCACAGTGCCCGGTTCATAATTCCAATGGCCCACAATATGATTGCTGTAATTATTACCTTCCAGATCAACCCAGCCCTCCCACATGATTTTATGAGCGAAGTAAGCGTCTTTTTCTATGCGCATGGCATCCACCTCGCCACTGCGGCGATAGTTTTCGGCTCCGCGGAAATGGGTATTGGTGTCGGAAAATATAATATTAAGGCCTCCGGCGCTGACGCGTCTGCCTGTTCCCGGGCGATGTA
>JAAZGQ010000271.1 GCA_012511135.1 Bacteroidales bacterium
AGACTGGTTGAAGATAAAGATAAAAGTAAAAACCAAATACTTCAGTAATCCCTTTCGATACATGTCGGAGCCTCTTGAAAAAGTGGACAAAGATAGCTATAATTAATCAAAAACTAAAATTACTCAGCTTGCAAATGAACCTGAGTTGCATTCATAAGTTCTGATTTGTAAAACGACAGATTTTGGCTACATTTGCGCTTTGGATTTGTGCCCTTGCCCCGATAGGCCCCGGCACTTTAGCTAAGCAAAACCAACACTGATGAAGTTTCGTCCAATAATTGCCTTATTTGTCTGCCTGATTTGTTTTAGTCTGTCTGCAGAAGCACAGTTAAATGATATTCCGGTAATCAAATTGTTTGACAAAGAGTATTATAAGTACGAGGTGCAGCCTTCTGAAACCTTGTATAGTTTGAGCCGGCGCTTTAATGTCAGCCAGGAAGAGATCATTGCCATGAATCCTTTTTTGGTGGAAGGACTCAAAACAGGACAAATCCTGATTATCCCATTAAAGACTTTCAAGCCCGGCAACGAAATTGATCCCGCTAAAAATCAGGCTGATTCCCCCGAAAAAAACCTGCCCGAACCCATCATGCCGACCAGGGATTCTTTGTCGGTAGCTGCTTCAAGCTCCTCTGTGCTGTTTGAAAAATGGGAATACGAGTTTTATACCGTCGAAAAATGGAGGGAAAATCTAAGCGATATTGCCAAAAGAGTTGGAGTGGGTGTCGATGAAATTCGACAACACAATCCGAATGTGCCCGACAGGTTATCCAGAGGCTCTTTGCTTATGATACCCGTCAAAAAGCATAAAGTGCATACCAAACCCGATAGTAAGGAGCAGGAACCCACAGAAGATTTTAGCCCGAAAGTATTTCGCAAGCCAAATATTGCCTTGCTTTTACCTTTTATGCTGGATGATACCACCGTAAATTCCATTGAACGCTATGTGGAATTTTACGAAGGCATGCTCCTCGCGGCGGACAGCCTGAAACAACTCAATTTCTCTTTTGATTTATCTGTATTTGATACGGGCAATACGGTAGAATCGCTCAGAATGGTTTTGTCTTCGTCTTGGATGGACAGAGCCAATTATGTAATTGCCGCAGTTAACCCCGAACAAATGATGTTTTTGTCCGATTGGTCTGCCCGCGAAAAAAAATACCTGATTTTACCTTTCAGTTCCCGGATTCCGGAAACCGAATACAATCCCTACATCTATCAGATCAATCCTCCCCAGTCTTTGAATCACCAGGCTCTGCTGGAACTGGACACTTCCTTATATGCCGGCAAAAACATCCTGTTTATCCGCACCGACCGTGAGTCTTTGGATGAACGACGGGAGTTGTTTGACAGCATCAAAATTAGCTTAGACCACCAAGGAATTCCATACAGAGAATTGACCGATAACAAACCAGCTTTGAACATAGCCTATAGTTTCCCTGATACTATAGCCCGTTTTTTGAGTTTGGACAAAGAGAACCTGATTATTCCTGCTCCCTTTCCTTTGACCGAAAGCAACAGGGTTATAACTTTGGTAGGTTCTGCGGCCAATATTCAGTCTAAAGCCAGCATTACCCTCCTGGGCTATCCGGAATGGCTGGCCTTGAGTAAAAACAATCTACCACAGTTGTACCAGTTGAACACCCATATTTACAGTAATTATTACGCTGATTTTCAAGAGGAAAAATTAAAGGAATTTCAAAAGAGCTATGCCTATGAGTTTGGCAAGGATCTTTTGAATACTTATCCCCGCTATGCCTTGATGGGATATGATATAATGATGTATTTTGTGCCCAAAATTTCAGGATCCGATTGGAAAACCGAAAGTTTACAACATGGTTTTGATTTTGTTCAAACCGGAGAGCGTAGCGGAAAATACAACCGGCATTTGTTTATCATTAATTACAAGCCCAACCGCAAAATATTATCAAGAGCATTGCCCCGCTAAATGAAATCTATCCGCCTTATTTGTTGCCTTGGCTTATTGCTGCCGCTTTTAAGTCATAATCTTGCAGCCCAAAATAAAAACTTTAGCCCAGAATTATATTTGGGTGCCACAGCTGGTGCAACTATGTCCAGTATTAGCCTGGTTCCCCAATACGTGGACAAAACCTATCTCTTTGCCGCCAATACGGGCCTGAGTCTGCGTTACATTAATGAAAAACACTTCGGAATACAGGCCGAACTGAATTATTTTCAAAGCGGCTGGAAAGACGATTTTGGTTATGGTTCAAACAATACATACCGCAGAGAAATGGCCTTTCTGGAATTGCCATTTTTAATGCATGCCCGCAATGGTTCCAAAGCATTAAGCTTTTACCTGAATTTGGGTCCCAAGTTCAGTTTCTTTTTGTCCGAAAAAGAATACCTGGATAGTGATCAAATCTACGACTATCATGGTAAAGCCCTGGAGCAGCCTTTTCAATGGGGAGTTTTGGGAGGAGTTGGTTTTAATATAAAGCTAAAAAGACAAAGCATTGGCCTTGAAGCTCGCTATTATTATGGTTTATCCGATATTTTTTCCAATGCTGTTACAGACGATTTTGTGACGTCCAGCCTGCAGCAGATATCATTAAACCTGATGTACTATTTTCGCTTGCGTTGATTAGCCCTGGCACTTACGATGATTACCTAAGTCGATGATAGCTTTGCACCAAAGCTTCGTCCTTGTTAATGGCCTGCAAGGCCATGAAGTTCAAAATTAATGCTATCAGAGGTAAAGCTAATCCAAAGTTTAAACCCAGGCTAGCGTCCAGACTTTTACGGGCATAGAGCATAAAAATCAAAAATACCAGATAAAAACCAATCAGCAGAATAGCATTAAATATGCAAAAACGGCTTTGTAATGGCCTGTTTTTGAATAAGAAAATCCCAACAAAAGAAAGTGCGGCTGCAATTATCAGCAAGGCTCCCAGAGCCCAAAAAGAAAAAGCCTGAGCTCCCTGGCCTAAGATTTGTTCCACCTGAAAGGCTTTGAGCTGATACAATTCTCCTTCCTGTCCGAAGAAGCTAATCCAGGGCATAAAAAGGGCAAGCGCCAACAAGATACTTGCCGTAAGAAGATACAAGCTTTGAATGCGCTGAATCATGCTTTATTTTTTTGATTTTTCCTTGAGAGGATTCCGGAAATAAACCTTGTCTTCCAGAAATTCCTGAGTAGCAATCAAAGTGGGTTTGGGTAATTTCTCGTAAAAACGTGAGATCTCAATTTGTTCCCTGTTTTCGGAGACTTCTTCCTGATTGTCGGGATAAGTCGCAAATTCCTCTAATTTGCTTTTGAGCTCCACTTTCATTTCCACACTGATCTGATTCGCTCTTTTGGCAATAACAACAACACTTTCGTAAATATTGCCATCCTCGCTGTACAAGGTGTTTAAATCACGGGTTTGTGTGCTTGTTGGTGCAAGCGTTTTTTTGTAGTCCATATTATTTTGCTCTTTTATTTTATAAATTTTTTTGCTGTTTCAAACAATTGTTCAGCTTCTTTTTGATACTTACTTTGCGGAAATTCGTTTACAAAACTGTAATACTCATCAACTACCTGGCGGAAGCGTTCTTCTTTGAGGTAGTCATAACTGTTTTGAGCGTAGGCGAAGCGCGATTTCAAAACGAGAAAGGCCAAATCAACTCTGTAACGGGAGCTTGGAAAGTCTTGCAAAGCCAATGTGGCCGTTACTATACAAGATTCGTAATTATTTCCCATGTAATTGCCCAGATCATAATATAACTGGCAGTTTAACAATGCTTTGTAGGCCAATTTCTCCATCAGGTCATTTAGCATGATTTCTACTTCAGCTCTGCGGTCGCTTTGTGGATAGTATTCCAGAAACACGCTGAGTTCATCCAGGGCCTGAATAGTTCCTTCCTGTGAGAGCCGGGGATCGGGAGCGTTCAGATAGGCAGCTTTGCCTGACATAAAGCGACAGTCTTCTACAAAAGTACCGTTGGGAAAAGTTTTGTAATACAGCTGATATTGATGAGTAGCCGAGAAATAATCTTTGCTTTGGAAATAGGCATTGCCCAGCATATACAAGGCTTGTTCTGCTCTTTCGGTTCCCTTGTAAATGGTTTTGAGCTCTTCCATCAACTCAATCACTTTTGAATATTTCCCCTGCTCATAAAACTCATTGGCCTTTTGCCACTTAGTTTCGTAATCATCACTCTTGAGGAGTTTCTGATATTCGCTGCAAGAGACGAGGCTAAATATGATCAAGAGAATTAATGGGAATTTTGTTTTCATTCTATAGCTGAGACCTTCTACTGAAAAAAGCCTGCAAATATACTCAGGATTCTTCAATAATAAAAATGCAAGCTTGTTTTTTACTTATCTTTAAATGCGTAAAAATCATCGGCTTTAATTAGATCATAATGGTTGTCCTGCAGAATACTTATGCATTCTTCAATTTTATCCGGCCGGATAATGACCTGAGCAAATTCATTGACGGCAAAGGCATACATATACTCTACTGCAATTCCGCCGGCAGACAACAACTGTAAAGTCTTGTTCAAGGCCCCCGGCGTATTGGGGCATTGCAGACAGATAACATCGGTCAGCGAGACGGCTATACCTTTTTGTGACAGGATTTGTTTGGCTTTGTCCGGCTCGGATACAATAACACGCATAATACCAAAATCGGAACTTTCGGCAATGGTAAAGGCCGATAAATTAATACCGGCTTCGCCCAGTAAATCGGTCACTTCGGTAAGGCGACCTGTTTTGTTTTCCAGGAAAATGGATAATTGCTTAATTAACATCATAGTTGTAGGCTTTAATAGCTTATACCTGCTTGTAAATATTTCTTTTATCTGTCACCCGTTTGGCTTTGCCTGTAGAACGTTCTATGGAGCGGGGTTCGACCAGTTTGATTTCGGCCGAAATGCCCAGGACGCTTTGTAAGCGATGAGCTATTCTTTTTTTTAGATCCAGCATCTGACTTAAGTGATCGCTGAAAAATTCCGGGCGTACTTCTACGTGAATTTCAAAAACATCGGTATTGTTAATTCTGTCCACAAACAGATGATAATGCGGGGCAGCTTCGGAAAATTCCAGTAGAACACTTTCCACCTGCGAGGGAAATACATTGACACCACGAATAATCAACATATCGTCGCTGCGTCCCCGGATTTTGTCCATACGAACCAGAGTACGACCACACTGACATGTTTCGTAATTGAGGCTGGTGAGGTCTTTGGTTCGGTAACGAAGTATCGGCATACCCTCTTTGGTTATTGTGGTTATTACCAACTCTCCCACTTCACCGGGAGGAAGCGGTTTAAGGGTATGAGGATCAATTATTTCGGGAATAAAATGATCTTCGTTAAAATGCAATCCGTTTTGTTCACTGCAATTGAAGGCGACTCCTGGTCCGATAATTTCGGTCAGTCCAAAGATATCAAATGCTTTGATGGATAACTTGTTTTCGAGTTCTTTGCGCATACCGTCAGTCCAGGGTTCAGCCCCAAAAAAACCGGCTTTTAATTTTAATTTACTTTCTACCCCCATTTTTTTGATCATCTCGGCCAGGTATAGTGCATATGAGGGAGTGCAACACAAAGCAGTTGTCCCGAAATCAGTCATAAGCTGAATCTGTTTCTCGGTGTTGCCCGAGGAAATGGGAATAACCGACGCACCTATTCGTTCAGCACCGGAATGAGCTCCCAGGCCACCAGTGAACAGGCCGTAACCGTAGGCAATCTGAAATATATCGCTGCGATCGCAATTTCCGGCCGAAAAGGTTCTGGCCATTACCTCGGACCATATGTTCAGGTCTTTGCGTGTGTAACCTCCAACTATCGGTTTGCCGGTTGTGCCCGAAGAAGCGTGTAAACGTACAATCTCGGACATGGGCGAGGAAAACAGACCGAAAGGATACTGGTCCCTAAGATCATTTTTTACCGTAAAGGGTAATTTCACCAGGTCTTCGACCGATTCTATCTCCTCGGGGCTTAGACCGAGCTCTTGCATTTTGTTCCTGTAAAAAGGAGAATTGTGATAAACGCGCTCAACCGTGTTGCGTAAACGTTTGCCCTGCAGCTCCAGCATTTCTTTACGGCTCAGGCATTCATAGCTTTCATTCCAAATCATATAGATAAAAAATAAAGGGAGAGGCTGATTCTGCAAGAATTGTGTAATTTTATTCAATACCAGCCAGGAATCAGCCTTTTGGCCAATAATTTTGCGAAGGAACAATATTTTTTTGTATTCTGAAAATTTTAAAAGCCCGGAGTTCAGGATTTCGCAAAGCATTAAAAAATGTCTATTTTTGCAGATTATTTTCTTCTCTCATGTTTAAACTTGTTTCAAGCTATCAACCCACCGGAGATCAACCCGAAGCCATACAATTACTAACAGAAGGTCTTAGGCAGGGACTTCCTCACCAGACCCTGCTAGGAGTAACCGGATCGGGCAAAACTTTTACGATGGCCAATGTAGTGGAGCAAGTTCAACGGCCTACCCTGGTATTAAGCCACAACAAAACTCTGGCAGCTCAATTGTACGGAGAATTCAAAAGCTTTTTCCCTGACAATGCGGTAGAATATTTTGTTTCCTACTACGATTATTACCAACCCGAAGCTTATTTACCTCACAGCGATACTTATATTGAGAAAGATCTGGCCATTAACGATGAGATTGAGAAATTGAGGCTCTCGGCCACTTCTTCCTTATTGTCCGGCAGAAGAGATGTTTTGGTTGTTTCCTCCGTATCCTGTTTGTTTGGCATGGGCAATCCTGTAGATTTCCACAACAACATCCAACGCATCCAAAAAGGACAAGCTCTAAGCCGCAATGTTTTTTTGCGCAGGCTGGTCGACAGTCTTTATTCCAGGAACGATATAGGCCCGGGGCGAGCGAACTTCAGAGTCAAAGGCGATAATGTGGATATTTTTCTGGCCTATTCGGATAGGGTAATACGGGTAATTTTTTGGGGTGAAGAAATTGAAGCCATAGAACAAATTGATTCCCTTACAGGCAAAAGACTGGCTGAATTTGATAGTTTCGATATCTATCCTGCCAACTTGTTTGTAACCACCAAGGAACGTCAGGCTGAGGCCATACGGCAGATAGAACTTGATCTGGCAGCCCAGGTGTCTTTTTTCCAGTCAATTGATAAAGCCTACGAAGCAAAACGCCTTCAGGAAAGAGTCAGTTACGACCTTGAGATGATAAGGGAACTGGGGCATTGTTCAGGAATTGAAAATTATTCCCGCTATTTCGACGGCCGGGAGCCGGGTATGCGCCCCTTCTGCCTGCTGGATTTTTTCCCGGAAGACTTTTTAATGGTTATTGACGAAAGTCATGTTACCATACCTCAAATCAGAGCTATGTGGGGAGGAGATCATGCCCGCAAACAAAACCTGGTCGAATACGGTTTCAGACTTCCGGCCGCCATGGACAACCGGCCTTTGCGTTTTGATGAATTTGAAGCCATGACTTCACAGGTCGTTTATGTGAGTGCGACGCCTGCCGATTACGAACTGGAGAAATCAGGCGGACTCATTGTAGAGCAGCTGATTCGTCCCACCGGGCTCCTGGATCCCTTGATGGAAGTACGTCCCAGTAAACATCAGGTGGATGACTTAATGGAAGAAATCCGACTGAGAGTAGAAAGCAATGAACGAACTCTGATAACAACCTTAACCAAGCGCATGGCAGAAGAATTATCGGCATACCTTAAGCAGCAGGGGGTTCTTTGTGAATACATCCATTCCGACGTAGAAACCCTGGAAAGGGTGAACATTATGGAAAAGCTGCGAAAGGGGATATTTAACGTGCTGATCGGGGTTAATTTATTGCGTGAAGGTCTGGATTTACCCGAAGTTTCCTTAGTGGCCATTTTGGATGCCGATAAAGAAGGTTTTTTGCGCAATCACCGATCCCTGACTCAGACAGCCGGCAGGGCTGCACGTCACATTAATGGCAAAGTAATTTTATATGCCGATAAAACAACAGAAAGTATGCGTTTGACCCTGGAAGAAACCCAACGCCGCAGAAAAAAACAAGAAGAGTACAACAGACTAAACAACATCGTCCCCACAGCTATCCACAAAGAAAATTACTCCGTGTTTGTGAACAGAGCAGCTGAAAGTCAGGATCAGACAAAAACTTATTATATAGAACCCGAAGACATTAATATCCTGACCGATCCCGTCATACGCTATATGGGTCGTCCCCAGCTGCAAAAATTGATAGAAAACACCCGTAAATTAATGTACGCAGCCTCCGGGAAAATGGATTTTCTGGAAGCTGCGCAATATCGTGATGAATTATTTCGCTTGGAGCAAAGGCTTAAAGAGTTATAGAACTTAAGCCCCTGAGAACTTAGAATTTAACTCCCAAACTGCAAACTATATTGGTAGTGTTGGTTTTGAGATTGGCGTATTCACCTGCTCCGCCCCAGTTGTAGTAGGGATAGAAATGTTCCGTTCTGAATTGCTCAAGAACAGCCATGTCAAAAAAGAAGGCTCCTACTCTATATCCAAAACCCAGGGAAGCCGAATGGGCATCCTTTTCGATAAAGTATTGAGGTGCAGTTGAAGGGGTATAGATAGGATTATTGTTTCTTTCAATATGGTTAGCCACAGGTGACTGATAAAATGCATAACCAGCCCTGAGGCTGAATTGTTTGTTGAGACGGATCTCGGAGCCCAGGCGAAGGTTGTATCCCAGTCTGAAGTAAGAATTAATATCACTGTTTACGTCAGTAAAGGGATAGCCACTGCTGTTGCGCATACGAATTTTCCGGTAATCGACAATTTCGTAGTCTACACTGAACAGACCAACTTGTCCCAATTGGGCAGCGGCACTAATCACGATAAGTTGCGGGGTTTCCAGTTGGTAATAAACCGGATCAGGTTCGTTTTCCGAAATATATATGGTTCTGTCTTCTACATCGCCATTGTCATCAGGCATTCCGTAGGAACTTAAATAGGCATCGTAATCGTCTCTGAGCGAGTAATATGTGGGAGTATGATAGGAAAAGCACAATCTTAATTCGGGTATGGGGCGAAGTATGATTCCAATTTTTCCGTTGATGCCTGTACCACTGGTTTTTAACCAATTAACCAATTCCATGCTCCCACCTCCGTCAAAAAATTCTTTGTAGTAAGTGTCCAATTCATAATTAACCGATTGCACACCCAGAGAGGCACCCAGATAAAGGAAATGGTTATAGTTTAAACCCATGCTGAAATTCCATTCGCCTATGCTGCCCTTTTCAATGGCATATTGTTCGTTGTCCAATAATTCTCCCTCCAAAAGAACCGGGTTATAGTTGTCGTCCAGCAAATAGGTTTCGTAGGCCATATTCTCGAGCGTGCTGTAAGGACTGAGGTTGTCCAGCAAAGATATGGGGCGGTTAACCCCCATCACATTAATATTACGTTTGAAATTCTTCAGCCGGTTGTAACTAACGCCAAAGTTATAGTTAGCCACTTTAGACTCATCGTATGTCCTGTATGAACCTACCACACCAAAGTTGTTGGTGCCAAAACCCACTTTGGAATCAGAGCTTTCAGTGCCTTTGAAATCGGAATTCAGGTTGGCAATACTCAACACCGGACTGAAGCTTATTTCTGAACTGCGATAAACTGCAATTCCCGCAGGATTGATTCCTATGGAGGTGAGATCTCCCCCCAGGGCACCAAATGCATTTGCCATACCAATGGAGCGTGCTGTTCCGTTTACTTCTGATTGTGAATACCTTAAAGCATCAAAGGCTTCCTGGGCGCATATATTTACCGCTGAAAACAGGCAAACTGCAACTATTGTTTTTTTCATTTCTCAAATGTTTAGCGACGACCAGAACTGCCTGAAGAACTACGTCCGGAGGAGCTTACTCCCGAGCTGCTCCTTGCTGAACTACTACTTCCTGAGGAGTAAGAGCTACTGGGAGCAGAATACGATGATGAAGACGATGATGAGCTTGGTGTTGACACGCTGCTTCTTGTATTGCTGCTGCTGCTCGATCCGGATCTGACACTGGTGCCCGAACTGCTGCTTGAACTTCTGGTAGAAGAAGGACTTACAGTTGAGCGGCTGGAGCTTCTTGAAGAAGGAGTGCTGATTGTACTGGTTCGGCTACTGTTCGTGGTGGAAGTGCTTCTTGTTGTAGACTGCCTGGTACTGGTTCCAACAGAGCGATTGGTTGATGTGGTGTTTCTGTAGGAAGAATTACCTGAAGATCTAACAGGATTGACCGCCGAGCGGGTAGCCTGGTTGTTAGTGCGAGCTGTAGTAGCAGTACTTCTGCTCGATGTTGTACCTCTGGTTATATCGCCACGGGTATTAGCTGTTCTTGTGGATGCTAATGTCTCGGTACGACTAAAGTCATTGTATACAGCCGATCGGGTAGCAGATGTGCCTGCTGCTGTCCCGCCACCGCCGACAGCTTGTCTGCTGCTGACAGGAACCCCTCCCCTTGAATTAACGTCATTACGTGAAGCTAAAGCCGTACGAGTGTTGATTGGTTTTCTGGGTGTTTTAATATTGGAAGGATAGCCCCAGACTGTGTATGGAGTGTAATAGTAGGCAGAGTAATAATCGTAATAATAGGGATCCCAACCCCAGGAATGGTACCAGGGGCTGTACCAGCTGTAATACCAGGGATCATGAAAGCCGTAATACCATCCATTGAAGCGCCAGGGAGAATAATAACCGTAATAGCCATAGTGACTCCATCCGTATTGATAAGGTCTGTAATATACATCATAATACCAGGGACTCATCCAGGGATTCCAGTTATTATCTTCCATATAGTAGATATCAACATTGGCTCCGTCTTCAACGTAAATATTCACATAACCGTCATCGGTAATATGAGTAGTGAATTAGTCGTTATGAAATCGCCGTATGCGTTCACTGTATTGAAAATCCTCGTATTCTTCGCGACTAATCAGTACAGAGTCGTCCATAAACTCTTCTTCGTAATTTACCGAAAGTTCGTCGTTTTTATAGGAAGGTCTGCGGTTGTAAACATCAACATCTCTGTTTGATTGATTATTTACAACGGCAGTATTGTTTTCAGTAACTTTCTCTGCCTGCAGGGAAGACAAATCCTGACTGCTTTCTGTTTTGGTAATAGCAGACTCAAATTTAGGGTGATAGTACAGGTCGTCTTCGTACACATTTTGTGCACCAAGTGCCCAGGGAATTGCCAGGGCAAGAATAAACAGGTAATTGATTTTGGTTTTCATATCAGTACTCCCTTCTATTAAGTAAAACAGCGATGAGCATGTTTAATACAAAGATACTTTTTTCGCCAAATCGTTTATTTTAATTAAACAGATTTAACAATAGTCTTTTCTCCTTCAGAACGTAAAATCAGGAATGAAAAGTTTTTGTAAGGTATGAATTATTTAGTTAGTTTTGCAGCATAACAAGTAAAACATTCAAGGTGGATTTATTCGATCGCATACGCACTAACGAAGAGCCTTTGTCAAAAATGGCCAGGCAACTGCACGGATATTTTACTTATCCCAAACTGGAAGGCCCTCTGGGGGCTCATATGAAATTCAGGGGTAAGGACATCCTGAATTGGAATGTAAATGATTATTTGGGTTTTACTCAAAACGAGGACATTCGAACTATAGATGAGGAGCTGACCCGTAAATGGGGACTCTCCTATCCTTCCGGTAACAGGATTATGGCCGGACATACCAGTATTCACGAAAAACTGGAGTCCATACTGGCTGATTTCACGCATAAGGAAGATGCCTTTGTGCTGAATTATGGTTACCAGGGTATTTCTTCAGTAATCGATTCACTATGCGACCGTAACGATATTATTATATACGACATTCAGGTGCATGCTTCTATGATAGATGGCATTCGTTTGCACAGAGGAGAGCATTTCAGTTACCAGCACAACGACATGGATAGCCTGGAAAAAGCCCTGAATAAAGCCGGGAGTATACTGGAAAAGAAACCCAAAGGAGGTATTCTGCTCCTTACTCAGGGAGTTTTTAGTTCTACCGGAGATTATGGCAAATTAGACGAAATTGTGGCCTTAAAAGAACGCTATCCCTTTAGGATTTTGCTCAACGATGCGGATGGTTTCGGTATTCAGGCTAAGAATGGTTCCGGGACAGCCGAACATTTTGGTGTCAGCTCGCAAATTGATTTATACCTGGGATCTTTTTCCAAAGCCTTTGCCTCCCAGGGTTGTTTTATTGCCGGACCTGAGTTAATAATGAATTATTTAAGGTATCATACCAGGACCCAATTGCACTCAAAAGCTTTGCCCTTGGTTTTTGCTGAAGGTATAATAAAAAGATTGGAATACCTCAAAAAGCATTTGTCGCTCATAAAAAAGCTACACAACAACGCAAATTATTTAAGAACTGCACTTTTGGAAAAAGGTTTTGACCTCGGAGAGTCAAATACCAATATTTTACCAATTTATTTTCCCTGCAATATTTACGAAGCCTTAAACATTGTCATCGATCTAAGGGAAAACTACAATATATTCTGTCCGGTTCTTATTTATCCCTTTATTCTGAAAAATCAACTCCTGCTCAGGCTTATGCCCACTGTATATCATTCCAGGGAAGACATGGATTTCACGCTGAATGCTTTTGTGGATATTCAGGAAAACCTTAAAGCCAAAAAATACTCTACCGATCGCTCAGATTTTTTTCAGGATTTGTAGGCGCAAAGCTAATTACAACATGTCAATTGCATCCAATATTCAGGAAATCAACAAAACAATTCCTTCGGAATCTAAATTGATTGCGGTTTCCAAGTTTCAGTCAACAGAGAGAATATTGCAAGCCTATCAGGCCGGACTAAGACGCTTTGGCGAAAACAGGGCTCAGGAAATGTGCTCCAAGCACGAGGCTCTGCCGGCAGATATTGAATGGCATTTTTTCGGTCACCTCCAACGGAATAAAATAAAATATATAATTCCTTTCACCTCATTGATACAAAGTGTAGACAGTCCGGCTTTACTGACAGAAATAAACAAAGCTGCAGCCAAAATCGGACGTGTTGTTCCCTGTCTTTTACAAATTTATATTGCCCGCGAAGAAAGCAAATTTGGTTTTACTCCCGAGGAACTCCGATTATTTTTCAGCGAAGGCAGTTGGAAAAACTTAAGCAACGTACGACTGCAGGGACTGATGGGTATGGCGACCTTTACCGGGAATACTGAGCAAGTCAGGCAGGAATTCCGCCTGCTGAAGCTATTGTTTGATGAAATCCGTTCAACTTATTTTAGCGAAAATGAAAGCTTCAGGGAATTATCTATGGGTATGACAGGCGACTACAAAATTGCCATACAGGAAGGAAGCACCATGCTTCGTATCGGCACTGCCCTTTTCGGTTCAAGAAAAACCGAACAATAAATTTTCAATTACTGTTTAAAGGATAGTTATAAATCCTGGATTATTTTGACAGGATATATTTTAACCGGGGCGATCGGAAAGGAATTGTCTTGATCCTGAGCCGGATCAAACAGGAATTTTATCAATCCTGGTCTGATGCCTGCCCCCTTCGAAGTCTGTGTTCATAAATATTTCAAGCACTTTCACAGCTTCTTCCCGGTTGATGAATCTGGCCGGCAGACAACAGACATTAGCGTCGTTGTGTTGACGGGCCAGTCGGGCAATCTCCGGGTTCCAGCATAAAGTTCCTCTGATGCCGGCATGTTTATTAACGGTTATCGTCATTCCCTGACCGCTACCGCAAATAGCTATCCCCATTTTGCATTCTTCCTCTTCCACAGCTTCGGCCAGAGGATGTGCAAAGTCGCTGTAGTCGCAACTATCGGGTGAATAAGTTCCAAAATTTTTAAAAGGAATTTGTTTTTCTGCGAGCCAGTCACATATAAATTCTTTCAATTCATAGCCGGCATGATCACTGCATATGGCAACCGGCACCTCGTCGTCGGGATTCATGTTTTTATTAGTTTGTGGAATAATCTCAATTTAAACGGATCGGAGATCTCAATTTCAAAGCGTTGATTCATGAGGGGCAAAGATACAAATAAATTCATTTATGCAATATCAGACTTACTATTTTATAATTCAGAGCGAGACCTTAATTCAGAACAAAACAAAAAATACTGATATCTTTGTGTTTATTTTACCACAGAAAAAATTATTATGCATTTTAACTCCATCGAATACCTTGGTTTGGCAGCTGCTTTGTTCTCGACTGTGAATCAAATGCCGCAAGCCTGGAAAATAATCCGAAGCAAAGACACCAGCAGTATTTCCTTGTATACTTACAGCTTATTGTGGATAGCCGTTAGTTTGTGGCTGATTTATGGGATCACTATAAAAGACAAACCTTTAATAATTTCAAATATTATCAGCATTATTCCAATCAGCTATATATATATTATTAAGCTTAGAAACGCGCTTTCGCGCAAAGAAAGTATTTAAACTTTGGTGGTTTTTGCCACCAGCAGAATGCTGATTTCGTAAAGCAGGAAAATAGGCAAAGAGACAATGCTGAGTGTAAAGATGTCGCCGGTTGGAGTAATAACGGCTGCAACAATCAGGATTATTACGATGGCGTATCTGCGTTTCTTTTTCATAAAATCAGCCTTAAGCAAGCCGATTTTCGCAAAGAACCAGGCCAATACCGGTATTTCAAACATAATCCCCATCAAGAGCGATAAGACCACCAGGGTTTGCATATATGAACTCAGAGTGATAGTGTTTACGACCTCAGGACTGACCTGATAAGTGCCCAAAAAACGAAAGGATAGCGGAAAAATAATGTAGTAACTCAATAAAACGCCTAAGAAAAACAAACTGTAAGCCCAGAAAAGAATGCGTCCGGAATATTGCTTTTCATTTTCGTAAAGAGCCGGTGAAATATAACGAAAGAGTATGTAAATAATATATGGAGAACTCAGTAACATAGCAGCATAAAAAGCCGCTTTCATATGTACAAGAAATTGGGCGGTGAGCTCGGTACTGATTAATTTGACATCGAATTCGGGCAAGGACATCTGAGGCCAGGAAAGTGCCGAAGATAATTGATTAATAAGCCTGTAGAGAATGAAATCGGCCTTGTGAGGAGCCAAAATGATAGTAAAGAGTATTTCCTTAAAAGCAAAAGCAATCAAGGCCACAGCTACCACAGCTATGACGATGCGAATTAAAACAACTCTGAGTTCATCCAGATGTTCCCAGAATGTAAGTTTTTTCTCCGTCATGCAGCTTCTTATTTTTTATCGCTGTCTTTCTCTTTTTTTTCGCTGGGGGCTTCGTCGTCGTCGGTACTGTTCATTTCCTTCTTAAAGCTTTTGATGCCTTTGCCGATTCCTTTCATGATTTCGGGAATCTTGGTGGCTCCAAACAACAAAAGAATAGCCAGTGCAATAAGAATCAGTTCAGGGGTTCCCAGGCCCAATAATAATGGCAAGTAATACATATTGTAAGTTTTTAGTGTTAAAATCCGAAATCGTCCAGGACGACCTCTTCTCTTTCTTCGTCTTCAAAAGCCTTGGCAGGCTGTTGAATTTCGTGTCCTTCAACATAAACAGCTTTATAAGGCACTACGGGGCAAATAAACTCACAGCCGCCACAACCAATGCAAATATCCGGATGTGGTTCCGGAATGGTCAGGTTGCCTTTGTAGGGCACCATTCTGAGAGCCTGAGTGGGACAATGTTCCGAGCAGGCTCCGCAATGGGTTTCGTTACGGTAGACTATACAGTTTTCAAGGACAAAAACCACCCGGCCCATCTGTGTATGATGCTTTTCCTTTTTGGTCAGGGTTTGCAGGGCGCCGCTGGGGCAAACCTCGGTACACAAAGTACAGTCGTAATTGCAAAAACCCTTGTCAAACAACATTTGAGGCTGCATAAGACCTTCTGTTCCATACTCCAGCAGGCTGGGCTGCAGCACATTACCCGGACATTTGCTTACACAGAGATGACAGGAAGTACACAGGCTGTTGAAGCGTTTTCTGTCTCCGGCACCCGGAGGCATTAGGGGAATCGTTCTCTTCAAAGGCCTGAGGCCGTTTACCAGTTCCTGATTGAAGTTGGCGGCCACAGCCTTGGGTAGCAAAAAGCCGCTCAGCATCAATACCGATAGGAATTGTCGCTTCGAAGTATCGGTTTTGATTGTTGCTTTGCTGATTGCTTTGGCGGTGTCTGTCTTTTTTATTTTCCAAAAAGGAAGATATTGCACAGCCTTTTTGTTACAGCTTTCCATGCAGTTGAAACAACTGACGCAACGGCTGTAATCTATGCTTTCTGATTTATTGTCGATGCAGGAGGCTTTGCAATTAAAACTGCAGAGCCCGCATTGGTTGCATCTTTCATGGTCGATACTCAATCTGAAAATCGAATATTTGCTCAAAAAGCCCAACACCGTACCCACAGGGCAAATCGTATTACACCAACTGCGACCGTAGCGCCAGGCCAAAACCGAGACCACTAACAGACTGGCAAAGGCAAGTCCAAAAGAGACCCAACCCCAGAAGTGGATATCGACCTTATAAAAAGTGTAATTATTGAAGGCTGTAAATAGATGCTCCAGGCCGTTGTTAGCAGCCATATATACAGGTTTGAACAAGTGGACAGCCAGCCTTCCGTACATACTGTAGGGATCCAGCAAATCCAGGACAAGCCCCAGGCCACTTATATAGGTAATAATAACCAGCGATAATACCGACCAGCGTAGAATTGTCTTAGCTTTGCGAAATTTATGCCGGAGTTTTTTCTTACGAAATAAATTAGCCAGCCTGGCGACCACATCCTGATAGATTCCTAAAGGACAAATTATTGAACAATAAACCCTGCCAAAAACCAGCGTAAGCAGCAAAAGCAGCAGTAAAATGCCCAGGGAAAGTGAAAGTAAGGCCGGAACCAGCTGAATCTTTGTTATAGACTGCACACTTTCCGGAAGAAGATTGGAGAAATCCAGAAAAAAGAATGTCAGCACTATAATGGCCACTATGGCCAGACCTATTCTAAGCTTTCTTAGCATTCTTATTTGATTAGAGCTTAATCCTTTTTATGTTCAGTTTGTTTAAGTCAGTAGTACCCAGACCTAATTCTTCTCCAAATCCCAGGTGCTTAACCACATCCATGGGCATAGAACGAATCTGATTGAAAAAGGAGGTGGCGGCGGTATCGACTGCGACAATTTCCGGCGATACGAACAGAGCCTTTGACAAGACCACATCCGATTCAGAACGCCCCTGAGGTCCGTTGGTCTGCAAGACACGATAGGCATCCACCACATTAAGCACCGGCTTTTTGTTCAGCGTGCAAATGTCGGCAATGCATTGTTGTAAACCTTTCATATGAAAGGTCCTGCGATCCCAGACAATACCCATGTAATTTTTCATGGAAATGGTCAGTCCTGAACCACCGTGATTTTTGAGTATAGGCACATTGATCCAGACCTCACTGTCTAAAATGGCCTGATGAATCTTGGCATCTTTAAGTATCTTTCCCTGAGGCAACTCCACTTGCCGGTAATAAGATTCCTGATTAGCGGGCAATACTTTAGCTCCGGCAGCTTTGGCAGCAGCTTCGATGCCGCTGTTTTGATAACATTTCACCCAGTCGTCGCAGGTATGATCGAACACGGTCACTTCGGAAGCTCCGGCAGCAAAACATTGCCTGATGATTTCTGCAATAAGCAGCGGATTGGTGTTTCCTGCTCTTTCGGGCACTCTGTCCCAGCCGATATTGGGTTTGATACAAACCTTTTGTCCACTTTTGACAAATCGATTCATGCCTCCGAATTCGGCAATAGCCCTTTTGAACATTTGGTCGGGTTCTCCACCCATAACTGCAACCATATCAACCGCCTGTTCTGCTTTTTTCTCTTCAGGAACAAGAGCTGCCAGTGATTTTGCTGGTTTTACAGCTAATCCAATACCGGCCAAAGCGAAAGTCTTCAAAAAATTTCTTCTGTTCATGGCTAAATAATTATAATATCTTATATAAATTTTCGGGAAACCTTGGCAAATATACCAAAGTTTCCCGAAAATAATTTAGGCTTATAACAAATAATAACTAAGCCAGATAGGCTTTCACCTGTGCGTATACGTTGGCAGCGTTAAAGCCAAGCTTTTCATCCAGCACTTTATAAGGAGCCGAGAAACCAAACGATTCCAATCCCCAGATCTTGCCCTTGTCACCAACCAGTCCCTGAAGAGTAACCGGCAAACCGGCGGTCATACCAAAGATTTTAGATCCGACAGGCAAAACTTCTTCCTGATAAGCCGGACTTTGATTGCGGAACAAGCCTTCGGAAGGAACTGATACTACGCGCAGTTTAATGCCGTCTTTGCGTAACAGTTCTGCTCCTTCGACCAGAGTGGATACTTCCGAACCCGAAGCCAGCAGTATAACATCATATTTGCCGTCACAACTGACTATGTAAGCACCCTTTTGAGCTTGCAAAGCCTGTTTGTAGGAACTTCCGGGTAAATTTTTAATATTCTGGCGGCTCAGGATAAAAGCAGTAGGTGTATGCGTATTTTCCAGGGCCATTTTATAAGCTACGGTGCATTCGTTAGCGTCTGCCGGACGTAAAACCAACATAGAATTGTTGCCTTTGTGATTTTTGAGTTTTTCCATCAGGCGGATTTGAGCTTCCTGTTCAACGGGCTCGTGCGTAGGTCCGTCCTCACCTACCCTGAAGGCGTCGTGGGTCCAGATGAATTTAACGGGTACCTCCATCAAAGCAGCCATACGAACGGCCGGTTTCATGTAATCGGAAAAGACAAAGAAGGTTCCGCAGGCAGGAATCACACCGCCGTGCAGGCCCATACCGATGCAGACGCAGGCCATGGTGAGTTCGGCAACTCCGGCCTGGAGGAAGGCTCCGCTGAAATCGCCTTTGGTCATAGCTTTGGTTTTTTTGAGGAAACCATCGGTTTTGTCAGAATTCGACAAGTCGGCCGAAGCCACGATCATGTTCTCAACCTGAGTAGCCAGAGTGCCAAGGACTGCAGCAGAAGCAGCCCGGGTGGCGATGCCTTCTTTTTGTTCTATAGCTTCCCAGTTAATCTGAGGAACTACTTTGTTGAACCAATCTTCCATTTTTTTGGCCAGTGCAGGGTGCTGAGCAGCCCAGGCTGCTTTTTTTGCTTTTTTATCCTGCATAATTTCTTGCAATTCCTTGCCTCTGTTGGCATAGAGTTCAGCCACATCGGGGAAAACACGGAATGGATCTGCCGGATTGCCGCCCAGATTCTCAATGGTTTTAGCGTAACTGGCTCCGGCTTCGCCCAAGGGCATGCCGTGTGTTGAACATTGATTTTCGAACGAATTTCCTTCGTTAGTTACACTACCTTTACCCATCACTGTATGTCCTATGATCAAAGTGGGTTGAGCTTTGGTTTGCAGGGCTTCGTTCAAAGCTTTACGAATTTCATCAACATCATTTCCGTTGATATCAATCACTTTCCAGCCCCAAGCCTGATACTTGGCAGCCGTATTTTCGCTGGTAACAGCTGAAACACCGGTTGAAAGCTGAATGGCGTTGGAGTCGTAAAACATAACCAGATTATCCAAACCTAGGTGGCCGGCCAAACGTCCTGCTCCTTGAGAAATTTCTTCCTGTACACCCCCGTCAGAAATAAAGGTATAGATGGTTTGGTTCATCTGTTCGCCAAATTTGCTTTGCAGGAACTTGGCAGCAATAGCAGCGCCAACAGCATAAGTATGTCCCTGTCCCAGAGGCCCTGAGGTGTTTTCGATGCCTCTCTGGATATCCACTTCGGGATGGCCCGGTGTGGGGCTGCCCCATTGACGGAATTGGCCCAGTTCTTCCATGCTGAATTTTCCACTCATGGCCAGCACCGAATACAACATGGGTGACATGTGTCCGGGATCAAGAAAAAAGCGATCGCGTCCTTCCCAGGAGGGATTATTGGGATCGTAGATCAGGTATTCAGAAAATAATACGTTGATAAAGTCAGCTCCGCCCATCGCGCCTCCGGGATGGCCTGATTTGGCCTTTTCAACCATAGATGCCGCCAATATGCGAATATTGTCGGCTGCTTTGTTCATTAATGCAGTAGAATTCATATAGTAAAATTAAATAATCAAATAGTTGAATAAAATGCTTTCTCGGTCAGTTCTCCCAATTGGCAATACTCCTGATACTTTGATTCATAAAAGCTAACCATTGCGGGATTGGGGCGGTATTCTTTGGTGAAGCCCTGTCCCATCGATATCTGAGCATTCTCCACCTTGTCGTATACTCCGGCAACCACGGCGGCAAACATGGCAGCACCAAAGGCACAGGTTTGTTCGCAACGGGCTACCTTAATAGGCTGGTTGAGCACATCGGCCATTATTTGCATGACCAGGGGCGATTTCAGTGAGATTCCGCCAATACCAATGATGGTGTCGATTTTTACCCCTTCTTGTTTGAAGCGGTCAGCAATGGCTCTGGAACCAAATGCAGAAGCCTCAACCAGCGCTCTGAACATCATGGGAGCCGTAGTTCCCAAAGTCAGGCCGGTGATACTGCCCATTACCAGTTGGCTGGCATCCGGAG
>JAAZGQ010000272.1 GCA_012511135.1 Bacteroidales bacterium
CTGGCCTATGTGGAAACGGCTTTTGCACAGCCCGGGACCGAGGTTTTTGTTCGCGTTCGCAATCGCGAGCTCAAAGCCGGGGTGGTTAAACTGCCTTTCAGAAAATGAAACTCAGTTCCGGTGGATAAGGCCGGACGACTTTAGGAAAATAACGTAGCAGGTTCTGTGTAGTATAATAAGCCGGAGTTCAGTCGGGGGACAGGATCAATTCAGTGAAGGAATCAGGGGATACTTGCTCCAGACGCTGTATTTGTCGCCCAATTGCCGCAGGCATTTCTTCCACATCGTGGAGCTCCTTGACTGGAAGACTTCTTTGGGCTTGATTTTGCCTACCAGCCAGGAATCCTCCCTGATTTCGGCTTCGAGTTGTTCTGCGATCCAGCCGGAATAACCCACGAAAAAACGAATCTTGTCTTTGGCGCTTTCTTCCCGGGCCAGCAGGCTCAGCAGTTGATTTAAATCTCCGTCCATATACAGTTGATCGCTGACCGGAATCGTTCCTTTGATGTCGCTGCCCAGGGAATGTACATAAAACAGGCGTTTGGCTGCCACCGGGCCTCCCAGGTAAACAGGAATTTTGGGAATTTTTTCGTTGGTGCTGACTACTTCGTCCAGATTGAATCCTATGGGTTTGTTCAGCACAAAACCCAGGTGCCCGTTGGGCCCGTGTTCACAAATCAGCACCACGGAACGCTCAAAAGGCTCTCCGGGCAGAAAGGGCTCCGCGATCAGAATGCGTCCTTTTTCGGGTTTCAGGGCATTGTGTTTGATGATTAGGTCCTGGATACGCATGGGCTGCTGTGAATGCTTTTTTATGTTGTCTTTGTGCTCAAAGGGTGATCGGATCTAAATTTACCGAGCCGAAATTCCAGGTCTTCGTATTGATCGTCTTTGATAAACGAAGTACAGACCCGGAGGCCTTGCTGGTCGCTGCCGGTGGTTTCGAGCGAGATGGCGCTGATGCCGTAAAACAGCAATTCCTTCATCAGCTCTGCTCCGCTCATGCCCGGGTAGCGTACCGTAAAATAAAAGCCGTCGGCCAGGGCTTCGCCCAGGTCGTTGTCGTAGACTATTTCGAATTGCCTGCTGAGCAGGATCTTTTTCACTTTTTCTGCCCGCCGGCCGTATTCGCGCACTTCGTCCAAAAAGCGGTATTCGCCTTCGGAAGCCGCTTTCATCATAGCAGCCATGGCGTATTGGGCCGAATGGCTGGTGCCCGACGACAGGGAATAGAGCACCCGGTTGACGAAGACATTTCCGAATTCGGCCACGCCGTATTGCTTTTTGAGGTCAGGATAAGAGCGGTGGTAAAGCTGTTCGGAGAAAACGGCCACGCCTATGCGCTGTCCGGCATAGCTGAAGGCTTTGGAGGCCGAGATCAGCAGAATGTAATTGTTGGTGTATTTTGCCACGCTGGGCTGGTAGGGCGGCTCAAAGGGGCGGCCCAGATCCTGGCGGAAGTCCATGGCAAAATAGGCCAGGTCTTCGATCACGATGACATCGTATTTATCGGCCAGTTCGGCTATGATTTTTAATTCGCTGTCCTGCAGGCAGAACCAGGCCGGGTTGTTGGGGTTGGAATAGACCAGGGCCGAGGTTTTGCCCAGGCTCAGGATGCTTTCGAGTTTTTCTCTCAGGGCTTCTCCCCGGTAATGGTAAACATCGAAGGAATCGTAAGCGGTGTTGAGTACTACCAGTTGTTGTTTTTGTACCGGGAAGCCGGGGTCGATAAAAAGCAGGCGGTCTTTGCTGCGATCGCACTGGCTGCAGGTGATAAAGGAGGCGAAGCTGCCCTGCATGGAGCCGGTGACGGGCACGCAGCATTCGGCTGACACATCTACATCCATAAAGGCTTTGACAAAACGAGAGGCTTCTTCTTTGAGTTGAGGATGGCCGTCGAGCATGGGGTAGATGGAGGCTACGCCTTTTTGCAGGGCGGCTATTTCGGCTTCGACGCCTACTTTGGAGGGGGGGAGTCCGGGTACCCCCATTTCCATGCGGATGTAGCGTTTGCCGCTGCGTCTTTCGGCCAGGTTTACCATGGAGACTATTTCGCGTATGGTGGCTTTGCCGAAATCGGGCAAGTTGAATTCGTCCAGGATGTTCTGTACTATATTATGATCGATGGGGGTGTCTTTGTGTTGGCTCATTTGGTTGAAAGCTGGTGTTTAGGGTGCTTGGTTTGAATTTCGTTTTCAGGGTAGACAAAGGTAAGTATTTCGATGGTAAATAAAAATGTAAAAAATTCCAATCCTTTGTTTGTGGATTGATTTTATTGTCTATCTTTGTGGCCGCAAATGATGACTTGCTCATTGGTGTGGTAGTTCAGCTGGTTAGAATACCTGCCTGTCACGCAGGGGGTCGCGGGTTCGAGTCCCGTCCATACCGCAAGAGAAAACGCTAAGATTCTGTAACAAGATTCCTGGCGTTTTTGCTTTTACTACACTCCCTGCTGTTTTTTTGACAGCGCTCCCCGCTGCTTTTATTGACAGCGCTTCCTGTTGTTTGTTGCGGCGCTCCCCGCCCTACAACCCCGGCCCGCTCAGCCTCCCGATATCCCCGGCTGGTCAGCGCTGGACGCCGGCGTTGCCTGTTTGTCTCTGCGAGCCTTCACAGGCAAATTTTGCCGGCCCCTGCGCGCTTCGGGCGCCGTGTCTATATATCGGCTTCGGGGCC
>JAAZGQ010000273.1 GCA_012511135.1 Bacteroidales bacterium
CCAAGAATGTCAGCGGAAAACCTTTGGTTATTCATGTTCATGCTACCGATTTTGACCGGAGCCGGGGTAATGTCAATCCACAGGTTTATGGCATTGAGAAGAATGGCATGGATCACGCCGATCACATTATTTGCGTCAGTAATCTGACCAGGGAAACCGTGATTAACAAATATCATCAGGATCCACGCAAGGTATCTACCGTACACAATGCCGTTGAACCTATAAGCAAGCAAATAGAAGAAATTAAACCCGAGCGGAATACCAATCAGAAGATTGTTACTTTTTTGGGAAGAATCACCATGCAAAAAGGGCCGGAGTATTTTGTCGAGGCTGCCAGCAGGGTCTTGGAAAAAACCTCCAATGTACGTTTTGTGATGGCCGGCAGCGGCGATATGATGGAAGCCATGATTCGCCTGGTAGCCAAAAGGGGCATAGCGGATAAATTTCATTTCCCCGGATTTTTAAAAGGCAGCCAGGTTTACAGAATGCTCAAATCAAGCGATGTCTACATAATGCCCTCAGTTTCTGAGCCCTTTGGTATTTCACCGCTCGAAGCCATGCAGGTTGGTGTCCCTTCCATTATTTCAAAACAATCCGGTTGTGCCGAAATTTTGAATTATGCCATCAAAACCGACTATTGGGATATTGACGCCATGGCCGATGCCATATATTCAATAATCAGTTATCCGGCCATGTATGAATTTCTAAAAATTCAGGGCAAAAAAGAAGTGGACGAAATCAAATGGGAGTATGCCGGACATAAAGTCAGGGCCATCTACGACCGCCTGTTAGGAATAAAGTAATTACTAAATAAAGCCTTATGAAAACGATTTGTTTTTATTTTCAGATTCATCAACCTTTTCGTCTTAAACGATATCGCTTTTTTGATATAGGTGCAGATCATTATTATTACGACGACTTCACCAACGAACAAATACTTCAACGCATTGCAGCGAATTCCTTTTTGCCGGCCAATCAGGTAATTTATGACCTGATTCAGGCAAGTAAAGGCAAATTTCGGGTGGCTTTTTCCATTTCGGGTGTAGCCCTGGATCAGCTGGAACAATATGCTCCCGAAGTCATCGAAAGTTTTAGGAAATTAGCCAAAACCGGAGCGGTTGAATTTTTAAGTGAAACCTATGCTCATTCTTTATCTTCTTTAATTGATGAAAAGGAGTTTAAGAATCAGGTACTTCAACACCGCAGGCGTA
Organism: Bacteroidales bacterium; assembly: GCA_012511135.1. Lineage (GTDB taxonomy): Bacteria > Bacteroidota > Bacteroidia > Bacteroidales > UBA1402 > UBA1402. The sequence goes on from JAAZGQ010000273.1 coordinate 1,212, forward strand.
TTGAAGTCTTATTTGGCCAGAAGCCCAAAACATTCAGAAACACCGAATTGATCTATTCAGACGATTTAGGGGAATTGATTTATTCTATGGGTTACAAAACCATTATAGCCGAGGGAGCCAAAACAATACTGGGATGGAAAAGCCCCAATTTTGTTTACCACAGCGCCTTGAATCCCAACCTGAAACTATTGCTGAAAAACAATAAACTAAGTGACGATATAACTTTCCGTTTTTCCAATTATAATTGGAGTGAATATCCATTGGTGGCGGATAAATTTATTGACTGGATTTACAAAACGCCAAATAATGAGCAGGTAATCAATCTGTTTATGAATTATGAAACCTTTGGCAACCTCCAGTCCAAACAAAGTGGAATTTTTGAGTTTCTCAAGGCCCTGCCCAAATTTGCCTTTGAAAAAGGTATTGGGTTTTTAACGCCATCAGAAGTCAGCGGCCTGGTAAATGCGACAGGCCCCATCAGCGTCCCCAATCCCATTTCCTGGGCTGACGAAGAAAGAGACTTAAGTGCCTGGCTGGGAAATGATCTCCAGCAGGAAGCCTTCAAGAAGTTATATAGTATTGCCGAGAGAGTGCGCATGAGCAAAGACCGTCGCCTGCACCTTGACTGGAACTACCTGCAGACCAGTGATCATTTTTACTACATGAGCACAAAGAATTTTTCGGAGGGAGGCTTGTATCGCTATTTTAGTCCCTACGAAACCCCCTTTGAGGCCTTTATAAACTACATGAATGTTTTAAGTGATTTCATGGAGCGTGTGGAATCTCAGTTCCCTTCTTCGGTTGAAAACGAGGAGTTAAATTCTTTGTTAACTACCATACAGAATAAGGAGCTTAAGATAGTTTCCCTGGAAAAGGAACTTAAAAAGAAATGCAAAAAGGGCAAGCCGTCCAAAACTCCCGGGCGAACAGTCAAAAAGGAAAACCCGGCTGATTCACGCAAGTCAACAGTCAAAAAAGGAAAATCCAGTTAAATGACAGACGAACAGTTATAACATCGAGCATCATTTACTGCTTATCACTCTTTGTACCGGGATTTCCCAGGCCTCTACAGGCAAACTTTCAAGGTAGCGGTAAGCATAGCACAAGCCAAACACGGGGCAGTGCAGTTGATTCAAAAAGCGATCGTAGTAAGCTTTACCCCGCCCCAGCCGGTAGCCTTGTTTATCGAAGGCCAAGCCAGGAATGACAGCCAGGTCGATCTTGTCCTAAGCTATATAATCTTCGCCAAGGGGTTCGGCAATTCCCCAACAATTGATTCGCAGGTTTTTTGCCCCTGTGTAGAGACGCAAAAGCATTTTACCGTCGTAAACAACGAAAGGAAGCAGAATGTTTTTTTGTTTCTACCAGCTCTGAATCACTGCCAGGGTACTTACTTCGTCGCGCATGGAGTAATACAACAAAAGGTTTTGGGCTTTTTTGAATTCAGCGCTCAATTCCAATTTAGAACAGATAAGCCTGGATTCTTCTTCGAGCTCTGCGGGCCTTTGTTGCTTTGTAAGCAGGCGC
>JAAZGQ010000274.1 GCA_012511135.1 Bacteroidales bacterium
AAAAAAGTAAAGACGATCTGATCTTTTTTTATTAAAGAATACTCCTGAGCAATGGGCTCCTTGACTTTAACTATCAGTTGGGCACGTGCATAGACATCTTCGATGAAAGGAAGAAGCTGCGCTCCCTGTTCGAGGTATTCATCGTCGGCAAAACCGCTGTTTACTCCGGCTCCTGCCTGTATGTACACCTGATGCCCGTTATTTACCAGGGTTTTAGTGCCCGAGGGCGTCATAGCCACCCGGTGCTCGTTGTTTTTGATTTCTTTGGGGATACCGATGATCATGTTTTTCAGTATTAATCATTCGGGTATAAATATGCAAAAGAAAACTCAGCCAGCAAGCTTGAATAATATTATTTTTTACTGAAATACTGGCAACAGGAAGTCAGACCACAGTCCGGGCAATTGGGCTTGCGGGCCTGGCAGACGTAGCGTCCGTGCAGGATAAGCCAATGATGAGCCAGCCCAAGCAAGTGTTCGGGAAAATGCTTCATCAGCAAGACTTCGCTTTGTTCGGGTGTTTTAGCTCCGGGTGTAAGTCCCAAACGATTGGCTACTCTGAAAACGTGAGTGTCTACAGGCATGGCAGCCTTGTTGAAAGCACAAATCAGAATGACGCTGGCTGTTTTGCGCCCCACACCGGGTAAACCTAGCAGCTCTTCCATACTGGCAGGCACTTTCCCCCCGAATTGTTCACAAAGAGTCTGAGCCATCCCGACCAGATGCTTTGCTTTGTTGTTGGGGTAAGAACAAGTCCTGATGTATTCAAAGACCTCTTCAGTATTGCTTTGAGCCAAAGCTTCCACATCGGGAAAAGCCTTAAAAAAGGCCGGGGTAATCGTATTCACCCTTTTGTCTGTGCACTGAGCCGACAAAATGACAGCCACCAGCAATTGATAGGGATCTTTGAAATCCAATTCAGTACGGGCTTCGGGCATGTTTGCCAAGAACCAGTCTATTACCTGTTTGTAGCGTTCTTCCAGAGTCATCAGTAGGCAGCCCGGAATTGTTCCAGAAAGCGGAGGTCGTTTTCGGAGAACATGCGCAAATCTTTGACTTGGTATTTTAGGTTGGTGATTCGTTCGATGCCCATACCCAAGGCATACCCGCTGTAAACGCTACTGTCTATTCCGCAATTATCCAGCACATTGGGATCGACCATGCCGCAACCCAAAATTTCGACCCAACCGGTGTATTTGCAAAAAGGACAGCCCTCGCCGTGGCAGATATTGCAGGAAATATCCAGTTCAGCCGAAGGTTCCGTAAAGGGGAAATAGGAGGGACGCAGCCGAATTTTGGTCTGCTCTCCGAACATCTCTTTGCAAAAATAGTCGAGCAATTGCCTCAGGTCGGCGTAAGAGACATCTTTGTCCACATACAGCGCTTCGATTTGATGAAAGAAACAATGTGCCCTGTAGGAAATTGCTTCGTTGCGATAAACCCTGCCCGGGCAGATAATGCGTATGGGAGGACTGGTTTTTTCCATCACCCGGGTTTGCACCGACGAAGTATGTGTGCGTAAAACCAGATCGGGATTTTTTTCTATAAAGAAGGTGTCCTGCATATCTCTGGCAGGATGTTCAGGCGGAAAGTTTAGTGAGCTGAATACGTGCCAGTCGTCTTCGATTTCAGGTCCTTCGGCTATAGTGAAGCCAAGGGTGGAAAATATGCGGATGATTTCGTTCCTTACTATCGACAAAGGATGACGTGTCCCCAGAGGATGAGGATAAGCGCTTCGGCTTAAATCGAAATTCTGATTGTTTTGTTTTTGATTGTCAAGCTGATCTTTTAAGTCGGTCAGAACTTGTTGGGCTTTGTTTTTTAGTTCGTTCAGCTTTTGTCCTACCACTCTTTTTTGATCACCGGGAACCAGCCTGAAGTCATTGAACAATTGACTGATTTCGCCTTTTTTGCTAAGGTATTTGACGCGCAAATCCTCTAATGCTTTCAGGTCCTGTGCCGACCAGGTATCTACTTCGTTCAAAAGTTTTTCAATACGTTCAATCATAGATATGCAAAATTTAACCCGCAAATGTACAAGTTTATTTTCATACTTGGGTAAGCCAGGGGGCATATCGGATGTTTTTTCTACCTTTGCCAGCATGGAATAAAGACAGCCAATTATGGACTTGCTTAAGAAAGTTAACTCTTTTATTGAGGAGCAACATTTGCTGAAAAAACAGGACAAGGTTCTGGTGGGATTCAGCGGTGGAGCAGATTCACTTGCTTTGCTGGATGTGCTCCGTAGCCTGGGCTATAACTGTGTGGCTGTCCATATGAATTTTCAGCTCAGAGGAGAGGAAGCCCTTCGCGACGAAGACTTTGTTGTTGATTATTGCCGGGAGCATTCCATAGCTTTGTATGTGGAGCGGGTCGATACTAAGGCCTATGCCAAAAGCAAATCTGTTTCCATCGAAATGGCTGCCCGGGAATTGCGCTACGATTATTTTCATAAGATGTTATCCATGACAGGAGCTGCCAGGGTAGCCGTAGGACATCACAGCGACGACAGCATCGAAACCTTTTTTATAAACTTGTTGCGGGGCAGCGGAATACGCGGACTCAAAGGCATCAGCCCCCTACAGGGCAAGGTCATCAGGCCACTGCTCTGTGTAGACAGACAGGAAATTTTGTCCTGGCTGAAGCAAAGAAACTTACAATATGTAACAGACAGCAGCAACCAGGAAACTTTGTACCGTCGCAACAAAATTCGCCATCAGCTTATACCATTACTGCAAAGTATTGAACCATCGGCCTCTGCTGCTATTGTTCGAAGCATGCAACACCTGACTGCTCCGGCCAGCCTCTATAATAAAGCGATTGCGGAGGCAATGGACAGGCTAAAGCTTAACAACTCTTTTGGGGACACACAAGATTGTTTTATTCAAAGCTCTGATTTTGAGTCCTATCCTGAACAATATATCAGCCTGGATATATCAGCCCTGGAACAAGAGCCACTGGCAGCTGATATCCTTTTTGAATGGCTTTCAGCCTATGGTTTTGATTTTCGAAGCATAGAGCAAATCTGGGTCAGAAGAAAAGGGCAGAGTGGCAGGCAGTACTTTTCGGCTACTCATCGTCTTTTGCTCGACAGGGGGCGCTTTTTGTTGAACGAAAACAAAAGCCCGGACAATAGGCTATATCCATTGGAAGAGGGTGTTTTTTCCTGGACGGAACCCGTCAAACTGAGTCTCTCGCTCCGCGAAGCCAATAAAGAGCTACCGCGTTCGGCCTCCTGTGCCTGCCTGGATGCCGATAAACTTAAATTTCCGCTACTTTTACGCAGGCCTTTGCCCGGAGACAGTTTTGTGCCTTTGGGTATGAAGGGCCGAAAGTTGCTCAGTGATTATTTTTGTGATCGCAAAAAAAATTTATTTCAAAAAGAATCCTGCTGGCTTCTGCTTTCCGGCCAAGATATTGTCTGGGTGCTGGGAGAGCGTATTGACCATAGGTACCGCGTAACTGACTCAACGAAACGTGTTTATTGCTTTAGCCTGTCCGAAGCTAAATAAATAGCCGGAACCGGTATTTTTATTTCTTATTTTGTAAAAACAAATAAATTAATTATCTTTGCGCCAGTTTCCTCATGAAGGCATCTCTGCCTTACATCATCAAAAAAACAATAGTTTATTTCCTTTTATGCCCAACTACAATATTGTGCAACTCAATTCAAAGAGTTTGCAAGAGCTCGTGGAGCTTGCTAAATCCATTAACATAAAAAAAGTGGACACTTCATCCAAAGAAGCCTTAATATATGCTATTCTGGATGAGCAGGCTCTGCAATCGGCCAGCCGTACCATAGCCCAAATGAAAGACAGCGAAACCGACGATCGTCGCAAACGCAAACGAATTCCCAAAAACAACCGACAGGATGCTTCTAGAGATCATAAGCAATCGGAGCCGTCCAAAAAGATACAACAGGAAAAGAACACTCCTGTATCCACATTGCCGGTAACCGATTTGGACATCATTCAAAAAGAAGTGCAGAGCAGAAGTGTTGCCAAACCGGCATCAGATCAAAAAGATACTGTAGAACAAAAAGAAGCTGCCCGGCCAAAACCCTCTGCTCAGCCAAATGAGAGCCCTGCTCAAAACGAACAACAAAAAGCCAAAAAGCCTGGAAGACCCAGGAAAAAAAAGTCAGGCAGTGATAACACTTCCCGGCCTGATGCAGCAGCTCCTCAAGTACAGGCAGCAAGCCCAAAGAACGAAGGCAGCAATACTCCTGAAACTCCAAAATCTCAGGAAATCCAGACAAAACGGGAGGAAGCTGATGCCACACGGCCTAACAGCTCAACCGACATTAAAGATTCCGGAGAGAATCGTAAGCATAACAGACGCGGTACTTCCAGGAGTCAAAAAGAAGAGAGTCAAAAAGCAGGAGAACCCGCAAAGGCTCCTGAAGAAAGACCTTCTCCCGGGGAAAGACATAGCCCGGAAGTCAAGAAGGCTCTTGAAGACAAACAGGCAGAAGCTTTGTACGAAGAAAATGCTGATACAGAAGTGACAGCTTCCGAAACTGCACAAAGCAACACCGAAGAAAAGCCCTCCCTGCTGACTGCCGACGAAGAAGCTTTGATCGAAGCCAGGCGCCTGGCAGGCTTGTTGCCCAAAAATCCGGATTCACAAAACGCCAACCGTCCCCATAAACATCAGGGCAACAACGGCCAGAACAATCCTAACTATAAGAATCAGCGTCAGCCCAAAACCGAAGAAGAAAAACTTTTTGAATTCGAAGGCATCCTGATGGGCAGCGGTTGTTTGGAAATCATGCCGGAAAACTACGGTTTCCTGCGTTCCTCCGACTACAATTACATGTCCTCCCCGGACGATATATATGTATCTCAGTCGCAGATCAAATTGTTTGGTCTGAGAACCGGAGATATGGTACTGGGCCCCATTCGTCCGCCCAAAGAAGGAGAGAAATATTTTCCGCTGGTGCGGGTCGAAAAAATCAACGGACGCGATCCTTCCTATGTAAGAGACCGTTTGTCTTTTGATCATTTGACCCCGCTGTTTCCCGAAGAAAAATTCAATCTCACCGGCAAAAAAGCTTTTGCTAACACTTCGGTAAGGGTGGTAGATATGTTTTCGCCCATAGGCAAAGGACAAAGAGGCCTGATTGTTTCTCAACCCAAAACAGGTAAAACGGTTTTATTAAAGGACATTGCCAACGCCATCGCTGCCAATCACCCGGAAGTCTTTATGATCATCCTGCTCATAGACGAACGTCCCGAGGAAGTTACCGACATGGCCCGCAGCGTCAACGCCGAAGTGATATCTTCTACTTTTGACGAACCGGCCGCCAGGCATGTCAAGATTGCCGGCATAGTGCTCGAAAAAGCTAAGCGTATGGTAGAATGCGGACACGACGTGGTTATCCTGCTCGATTCCATTACCCGTCTGGCCAGAGCTTATAATACAGTATCACCTGCCTCGGGCAAAGTTTTGTCCGGAGGTGTGGACGCCAACGCACTGCACAAGCCCAAACGTTTCTTTGGTGCTGCCCGCAACATCGAAAACGGAGGCAGCCTTACCATCATAGCTACAGCACTGACCGAAACAGGATCCAAGATGGACGAAGTTATTTTCGAAGAATTCAAAGGTACCGGCAATATGGAATTGCAGCTTGACCGCCGCTTGTCCAACAAAAGAATCTATCCGGCCGTTGACATACTGGCATCCAGTACCAGACGCGAAGATTTACTGCTAAATCAGATCACCCTGAACAGGCTTTGGATACTGCGTCGTTATTTATCGGACATGAATCCCATGGAAGCCATGGAGTTTTTGAAAGACCGACTCGAAAAAACAGACAGCAACGAAGAGTTCTTAGCCTCCATGAACGATTAAGACTACTCAAGTCATTATATTCTGCCGAATTGTCAGCGCTTCTGCCACAATTCGGCATTTTTTTGTCCTCTTGTCTGTATGGCACGACTTTTGAAAAGTATTTGGTGATTATAAAAAAACAGCCTAATCATCAACAAAGAGACTAAACGAAATTTTTAAACGAAAAAAAACTATATTATGGGAAAGATTATTGGAATAGACTTAGGAACCACCAATTCTTGTGTTGCCGTAATGGAAGGCAGCGATCCGGTAGTGATAGCCAACAGCGAAGGTAAACGGACCACTCCTTCTGTAGTAGCCTTTATCGAAGGCGGAGAACGCAAGGTGGGTGATCCGGCCAAACGTCAGGCCATAACGAATCCGAAACATACCGTTTCTTCCATCAAACGTTTTATGGGAGAACGTTTCGATAATGTTCAGACAGACGTAAAACGCATGGCTTATATCGTCAACAAAGGAGAAAACAATACTCCCCGCATTCAGATTGAGGACAGAAGCTATACCCCTCAGGAAATATCGGCCATGGTTCTGCAAAAAATGAAAAAAACAGCCGAGGATTATCTCGGACAGGAAGTGACCGAAGCAGTCATCACTGTGCCTGCTTATTTTAACGATTCCCAGCGTCAGGCTACCAAAGAAGCCGGTGAAATTGCCGGCCTCAAGGTGAAACGTATTGTAAATGAACCTACAGCTGCTGCCTTGGCTTATGGCCTGGACAAAAAAAGCAAGGATATGAAGATTGCCGTATTCGACCTGGGTGGAGGCACCTTTGATATTTCTATACTGGAATTGGGAGACGGTGTCTTTGAAGTTAAATCGACCAACGGTGACACTCACCTGGGCGGTGACGATTTTGATCAGGTTATTATTGACTGGCTGGCCGAAGAGTTTATCAAAGAAGAAAATATTGATTTACGCAAAGACCCCATGGCTTTGCAACGTCTCAAAGAAGCCGCCGAAAAAGCCAAGATTGAACTTTCCAGCTCCAATGTCACCGAAATCAACCTGCCTTATATAATGCCGGTAAACGGTATACCAAAACACCTGGTTAAAAAACTGACCCGTGCCCAGTTTGAAAAACTGGCCGACAAATACATACAAGCTTGTGTTGAACCCTGCCGTAAGGCTTTATCCGATGCAGGCCTCAAGGCTGCCGACATTGACGAAGTTATTCTGGTAGGAGGATCCACCCGTGTTCCCGCCATTCAGGAACTGGTCGAAAAGTTCTTTGGCAAAGCTCCTTCCAAAGGTGTAAATCCCGACGAAGTAGTAGCCGTGGGCGCAGCCATACAGGGAGCCGTATTGTCAGGCGATATAAAAGATGTATTGCTGCTCGATGTTACACCTCTTTCGCTGGGTATCGAAACCCTGGGCGGTGTTATGACTAAACTCATCGAATCCAACACTACCATACCGACCAAGAAATCAGAAGTCTTCACCACGGCTGCCGACAACCAGCCTTCGGTCGAAATTCATGTACTGCAGGGCGAGCGCCCCATGGCCAAAGACAACAAAACCATCGGACGTTTCCATCTGGACGGAATACCTGCAGCCCGCCGCGGTACGCCTCAGATCGAAGTCACCTTTGACATCGATGCCAACGGTATTCTTAATGTTTCTGCCAAAGATAAGGCTACAGGCAAAGTGCAAAGCATTCGTATCGAAGCCTCCAGCGGTTTGACCGATGCCGATATACAGCGCATGAAAGAAGAAGCTCAGGATAACGCCGAAGCCGATGCCAAAGCCAAGGAACGTATCGAAAAACTGAACACTGCCGACAGTATGATCTTTCAGACCGAGAAACAACTCGAAGAACTGGGCGATAAATTGCCGGCCGACAAAAAAGCCGAGATTCAGGCTGCCCTGGATAAGCTCAAAGAAGCTCACAAGGCTCAGGACATTGATGC
>JAAZGQ010000028.1 GCA_012511135.1 Bacteroidales bacterium
CTGCCCTTTGCTTTAAAACGCCTGTATTACGTTTACGACATACCTTACGGCAGCCAGAGAGGTGGTCATGCTCACAAAGAACTGAAACAATGGGTGATAGCCGCCAGCAGTTGTTTTGATGTTTTGCTCGACGACGGGCAGGAGCAAAAACGCTTCCGCCTGGACAGGCCTAATCTGGCTTTGGAAATACCGGCAGGCATCTGGAGAGAGATAAGTGGTTTTGCGTCCGGAGCCGTTGCATTGGTACTGGCCTCGGCAGAGTTCTCCGAAGCCGACTATATTCGTGATTACGAACAATTCTTAGACTTCAGGTCATGCAATTAGTCCGCTACAATCCAACAATGAAATCCCGGTGGGATAGTTTTGTGGCCGAATCCAAAAACGCCACTTTTTTGTTTTACAGGGATTACATGGATTATCATGCCGATCGCTTCTGCGATCATTCCCTCTTGTTTTACGAAAAGAATCATCTATTGGGCTTGTTGCCGGGCAATACAGAGGCTGATATATATTATTCGCATCAGGGACTTACCTACGGGGGCTTTTTATTGTCCTCCTCTGCTACGACAGAGCAAGTCATTAAAATGCTGGATCTGTTGATGGCTTATTTAAAGGAAAATGGAGTCAAAAAGCTGATATACAAAAGTATACCATATTTTTATCACAAGATCCCGGCCGAAGAAGACTTGTATGCCCTTTACCTTAAAAAGGCTGTGTTAATTTCACGCAGCCTTTCGTCTGCCATACGATGCGATAGAGCTTTGCCTTTTTCTCATGCCCGAAAAGACGGATTGCGTAAGGCTCGCAAGGCAGCTCTCAATTGTCAGGAAAGCACTGATTTGGCAGTTTTCTGGCCCATACTGGAACAGAATCTATGGGCAAGACATCAGCTGAGACCAGTACATCAGCTGGACGAAATTTGTCGTTTGCACAAGGCCTTCCCGCAAAATATCCGCCTGTTTCTGGTAACAGAATCAGATAAGGCCCTGGCTGGCTGCCTGGTGTATGATACAGAAACCACAGCCCATATTCAGTATATTTCGTCCAATCAGCGGGGCAAAGCCCTGGGAGCTCTGGATTTCTTGTTCGAGTGGCTGATTTTCGATCGCTTCAAACACAAAGACTTCCTGGATTTTGGCATCTCCACCGACGACGATGGCTACAAGCTTGACAGGGGACTGTTGTTTCAAAAAGAAGGCTTCGGAGCCAGAGCCAGTGTTTACGATATCTATGCCCTCACTATTGATTAGAGAAACCAGCTGCTAGTTTTACTATGGAAACACCGGAATCATCTTACAGGCAAATTGTTAAATCCACCGGCATCTTTGGAGGATCGCAATTGTTCAATATGTTGATCGGGGTGTTCAGAACCAAGGTGGCTGCCGCCTTGCTGGGGCCTCTGGGTGTGGGACTGATTGGTTTGTACCAGTCCATTATCGATATGATACGTTCGGTAAGCGATCTGGGTTTGCATTTCAGTTCAGTCAGGGATATGGCTCAGGCTAATGCCGGCGGCGATCAGCAACAGATTAATACCACTGCGCTGGTCCTGACCAGATGGATCGTTTTTACAGCCTTATTGGGAGCCTTGCTCTGTATTGCATTTTCAAAACAAATCAGTACGCTGGCTTTTGGTGACAGCAGCAAAAACGTCCAAATTTGCCTGTTATCTTTTTCGGTATTTGCCCTTACTCTGTCTGCGGGCCAAAGGTCGGTATTACAAGGTATGCGCAAAATAGCCTATATGGCCAAAGCTTCGGTGCTGGGCAGCCTGGCCGGTTTTGTCGTTGCTTCGGTTTTGTATTTGATGCTGGGGCAGGAGGGTATCGTTCCGGCCCTGCTGGCTGCTGCCTTGCTGAGCCTGGCTTTTAGCTGGTGGTACAGGCATAAGCTGCCAATCAAAAAAGCGAGTCTGAGCATACGTGAAACTTACCAGCGGGGCAGGAAAATGGTTGCCCTGGGCTTGTTTACCATGTTGTCGGGTGTTATCAGCACGCTGACCATGCTGGTTTTAAAAAGTCAAATTGGCCGTTGGGCCGATCTTGAAACCGTAGGTTTGTTTCAATCTTCCTGGTCTCTTACAGCCATCTATCTTTCGGCCATTTTGAGCGCTATGTCTGCCGATTATTATCCCCGGCTTTGTGAACTGAGCGATGACAATCCCAAAATGGTTCGTTTTGTAAATGAACAACTGCGGGTAGTATTGCTGGTGGCTACACCACTGGTGGTGGGGATGTTGCTTTTTGCTCCCTGGGTATTGCATTTGTTTTATTCGGCCAAATTCGTGCCGGCCGAAGGGCTCTTGCGTTGGCAGATTGCCGGCAGCTTCCTCAAAGTACTGAGTTGGCCTTTTGGCTATATTTTGCTCAGCCGCTCCAAGGGGTTGATGTTTTTGTTGACTGAACTGCTCTGGCATGGCTCCTATCTGGCTCTTACCTGGCTGCTTTGGGATCCTCTGGGACTGGCTGCTGCCGGTTTGGCCTTTTTGTTGGCCTATATACTGTATACTGTTTGTCTACTGTTGTTGGCCCGTCGCATTTGTCGTTTCAGAATGCAAGGCGAGAATCTGTATTTTTTGGGCTTCTTTATTTTCTTTGTGCTTGCGGCTTTTTTGCTGGCGCATACATTCAATCCGGAGCATTGGATTAAATGGCCGATCTCAGGGCTGATCTTAGTGGCCTGCAGCTATACCTCTTTACGGGAACTCAACAGAATCTGGCCGCTCAAAGAGCTGTGGGCCAGCCTAAAAAAACGCTTAACAAAAGATGAATAATCCTTTGGTGTCCATATTGATTTTGGCCTATAATCAGCAGGAATACATTGCTGATTGTCTGGATTCGGCTTTGGCCCAGCAGGGAGATTTTTATTATGAAATAGTACTTGCCGAGGATGCCTCAACTGACGGCACTTTGCAGATTTGCAAAGAGTATCAAAGGCGTTATCCCGACAAAATTGTACTCTTGAGCAATCGTGACAACCGGGGAGTGGTACAGAATTATTTTAATGCACTGAATCATTGTCGGGGAGAGTTTATTGCCGATTGCGGGGGAGACGATTACTGGCCCGATCCCCTGCGTTTGAATAAACAATTGAAGCTTCTTGTCGGTGATGCGGCCATGAGTATGGTCTACGGACAATGGAAAACCCTGAAAGCATCGGAGCTAAAAAGCAAGGATTCTGCTGAATCGCAAACTAGTAGGAAATACGACCCCGCTGATTTTGGTCCTCAGACAGCGGCCCGTTTTCTGAACCGGTTGTATAAACCCGAAATTGTTCTCTCTACAGCTTTATACAGGAAAAGCTTTGTATTGGAGGCTCTGCAGAAAAACCCGGATTTGTTTTTGAACCCGGATTACCGCACCGAGGACCTCTCGGTGCTGACGGCCCTGTTACTACGCGGCCCGGCCTGCTATTTGCCGGAATGTTTCTTGGTTTACCGGGTTCAGGAAAACTCTGTCAGCCATTCCGTAGAGCAGGACAAGTATTATCGTTTTGCCTGGAGCAGCTTCAGGCAAAGCCTCGACTGGGCCGGGCATATCGGATTGAAGCTCAAGGAAATTCTGCCCTATTTGCAAAGCAGATACAGCAATTACCTGCATTATGCTTTCAGGGCCGGGGACAAGCAGCTGGCCCGCCTCTTGAGAAAAGCTGTAAGAGGATATACTTACCGTCCTTCTTTGAAAAACGAATTAAAGTACTACCTGAGTCAATGTTCCTTCAAAAAGTCTAAAGCCCTATGAAACTACTGTTCCTGCTTCCGGAATATCCTTCTTTGGGTGGAGTTCAGACTGTGACCACTCAGATGGCCAATTATTTTCAGGCTCTCGGCTACGAACTGAGCATTTTGAGTTTGCCCCCCGGACAAGCTTCCGCTTCCTCTTCGGGCCAGCTTGCCGCCCCGGAATCCGTTCTCTCGCCTGAGCTTCGTCCCGTTTCCTTGCCTGAACAGCTTTCCGATCGGTCTCCGGCTAAGCCTTTGCGAATTGCCCTGGACCAAAGAGTCAAACTGACATATTTACCAGACATTACCGATTACAATTCAAAACAGAATCTCAGTTTCATACGCGATTACGTAGAGCAAAAGGGGATTTCGATTGTGATCAACCAAGGTGCTTTTTCCAAAGCCTATTTATTGTTCCGTAACGACAAGCAGCACAAAGTTATCAATGTACTCAGAGGCTGCCCGGCCTGGGAACCCGTGCGCAAACGCAAGCTCAGCACCTTCAAAAACGCAGTACTGTCTACACGCGGAATCAAGAAAAGAATACCGGCTACTCTGCGTTTTCTGGGCTTAAAAATTGTTCCCGGACTGGCGGCAGCCCTGGCAAGGAAAGAATTGTTCAGCAAGATTGTGCAGGCTGCCCGTTTTGTGGTGCTGGCTCCGGCTTATATCGAAGAACTGCATGCTATGTGGCCCGCAAAAATTCCCACCGGACAAATTCAGGCCATTGCCAACCCTCTTACCGGCCAGGCCGTTGTTTCTGCCCGTAAACCACAGCTGATGTATGCCGGCCGGCTGAGCAGAGAAGACAAGCGGGTAGACCGTTTGTTTCGCATCTGGAAGCTAATCCAGGATCAGGTGCCCGCCTGGTCTTTCAGGATCATCGGCCAAGGCCCCGAACAGGCAAAACTGGAAAGCTATGCGCTTAAACTAGGGCTAAAAAGATTGAGTTTCGAAGCCCCTCGTATGGACGACAGCCTCTATGCCGAGGCTTCAATAATTTGTTTGTCTTCGTCTTACGAAGGCTATGGCATGGTGCTGCTCGAGGCCCGTCAGGCGGGCATTGTGCCAATAGCATTTGATTGCAGTGCCGGTGTACGCGATGTCATTAGTCATCAACGCAACGGCTTGCTGATACCGGCCTTTGACGAAAAAGCCTTTGCCGACAGCCTGCTCAAACTTATCAGTGACGACAGTCTGCGCAACAGACTTTCGCTACAAGCCATAGAAGATGCCTGGCAAAACGATATTGAACGTATAGGCCCGCAGTGGACTGCTTTATTTGAGGAATTGCTTTCTGAAAAGGAGGCCTCTGATGAACAGGCGACAAGCAAACTGGAAGTCTTGATTTCTACTTGCGGAAAGCCTTTACAGTCTATTGTTGATCGATTGCCCCAGCCCCTGGAGGGGGTAGCTTATCTTATTTCCAGCCAGAAAGCGCAGGATCCGGAGCAGCCCCAACGCCCGGACATTCGCATCAGCTATACCGACAGCTCCGGCATAGCAGCCAACCGCAACAACAGCATCAAAGCCTCAAGCGGGCAATTTGTCTGGCTGCTCGATGACGATGTGCGTTTTGAGCAGGCCGACCTTATACGCATACAAGAATGTTACGATTCAATGCCGGAAATTGATGTGGCCTGTTTCCGTATCAGGACTCCCGAAGGCCGACCTTATCGCAACTATAAAGAGCAGGCATTCAGGATGAAAAGCTTCGACGATATCCGTGACGTCAGCTCCATAGAGATAACATTCAGACTGGACTCTGTCAGGGCCAGAGGCCTGGCTTTTGACGAACGTTTCGGATTGGGCAGGGAATGGCCTTGCGGTGAAGAATTCTTGTTTTTGGCGGCTTGCCTCAAAGCCGGTTTGCACCTCCATTATTTTCCATATCCGGTGGTAGAACATCCTTACGAAAGCACTATTAAAAACCTGAGCCAATACAGCCCGGTTTTGCTTGAGAAATCGGGAGCCGTCAATGCCGTTATCTACGGAAGAAAAGCCTGTTTGAGAAATTTTCTTTCGCTGTTCAAAGCCCGTAAAGCCATCAAAAATGAAGGTTTGTCTGCCTGTGATTTCTTGCGTCACAAAAACCGGGGCAGCCGTAAACTTCTTAAATCCGGACGAGATGGAAGGGCCTGAAATTTCGGTTTTTATTCCGGTCTACAACGGCAGCACTTACCTGCAAGAAACTTTGGAGGCTGTATTAAATCAAAGCTTTACCAATTTCGAGCTGCTGGCTGTCGATGACAGTTCCACAGACGACAGCTGGCGCATATTACAGGACTACGCCGCGCGCGACCGGCGAATGCGAATAATGCAAAAAGAGCGCGGAGGCAATGTGCCCAAATCCTGGAATGCGGTTCGTCCCCTGCTCCGGGGCGAGTTTGTGTTTTATCTTTCTCAGGACGATCTGTTGTCGCCGGATTGTTTTGAACAAATGATTCTCCGTCAGCAGGAATGCGATGCCGATTGTGTGTTGCCTGATATGCTGCGTTTTGAGCAGAATCTCTCTGATGCAGACGAAGAGCAGGCCATTATTGCACCCAATGCTGACTACAGCCAGGTACTGGACGGGCGAACAGCCTTTTTGCTCAGCCTCGACTGGCGAATTCATGGCTTTATGCTCTGTCGCAGGCAATTTTACAGCGATGAAGAGTTTGACGAGAACACTTTCAACAGCGATGAATATGTTAGCCGCAAGATCTTTTTGCATTGCAGACGGCTGGCATTCTCAAAAGGGCGTTTTTACTACAGAAGAGGCAATCCCGACAGCATTACAAATCCCGGTCAGCCCCTGCGTTATCAGGTCTTGCGAACCAATCGCCGGCTTATGCGGCTGATGCAGGAGCAGAACTTTGAACTACAAGAACTGGAGGCTTACCGCAGGCAGATTTTCGATGCTTACATTGGTCTTTACCGCTATTTCATTAAGAATAAAAACAACTATACGCCCATAGAGCAAAGCGAGATAAAAGCTCTTTTCAAAGAAGAATACGCTGCTTTCGGCAAAGACAAAAAAGTCTATATATCGGCTTACCGACAGTTAAGTCTAAAACAAAAAATTAAAATAGTACTGATGTTAAGCGCCTATGGTTCATTTGGTTTTATCAATTATCTGGACTTTTTTTTACACAGAGCCAAATAAAATTTCAGACATGAATTAAACCCAAACCTGAAGTATTAATCCAAACAGGATGTAAAACCAAAGCAGGAAGAAAACCATCAATCTGGCAAAAAACAACATGAAGCAAAAACAAATTATACTACCTCCCGAATGGGCCAGGCAAGCCTTTGTTCAACTGAGCTGGCCTCATCAGGATACCGATTGGGCAGAGAACCTGGAAGAAGTGGAGGCTTGTTATATAGAGATTGCACGTCAAATCCTTCGTTTCGAGCCCCTCTTGATTGTTTGCAGGGACCAACAGGCAGTGCGGGACAAAATAGCTCCCCGGGAAGCGCAGCAACTTTTTTTGTACGAATTGCCCTACAACGATACCTGGACCCGAGATTTTGGACCAATCAGCGTATACATAGATGGGAAAGTATGTCTGTACGATTTTGGCTTCAATGCCTGGGGAGAAAAATTTGTTTATGAGCTGGACAACAATTTAACTGAAAAACTCTTTAAGATCGGGGCTTATGGTCTTGAACGCTGCTATTCGGACCGGCAAACTTTTGTGCTTGAAGGTGGCAGTATAGAATCGGACGGGGCAGGCAGTCTGCTTACCACCTCTGAATGCCTTTTGTCTCCATCACGCAATCCGGGGATGAACAAGGCAGAGATTGAACAGTATTTAAAGCAAGCCTTCGGCCTGCGCAGAGTTTTGTGGATAGAAAATGCCTATTTACAGGGTGACGATACCGACGGGCACATCGATATGCTGGCCCGTTTTTGTGACAAAGATACCATCGCTTATGTATCGGCCGATTTTCCACAAACAGCCCGGGGGCACGAACAAAAACAACTCGAGTCTTTAAGAGCTTTGGAAAAAGAACTCAAATCGTTCAGGACAGTTTCAGGACAGCCATATCGACTGATTCCTCTGCCTTTGCCCGATGCTGTTTACTACAAATCTGAACTCTTGCCGGCCAGCTATGCTAACTTTCTGATAATAAATGGAGCAGTCTTATTGCCAGTATATCAACAGGAAAAAGACCAAATGGCTGTAAAACAACTATCCGGTATTTTTCCTGATCGAGCAATTATTCCGGTGAACTGCCTGGCATTGATCAAACAACATGGTTCGTTGCATTGCATAAGTATGCATCATCCTTTAGAAAAAAAGATGGACTGATGTGGAAATATTCAAGTTCTTTAAACCTTTTTAATGGCTATCTTAGGACACGTTTTAACTTAATACAAGGCCGTTTCATAAAATTCATTTAGCTTTGCAAGCCTATATTTTAAGCATGACTTCAACTCGACGATACCTACTTTTATTCTTATTCCTGAATTTGTTGTTTTCCTGCACAAAGTCATCAGACCAGTACGATTTGACCTATCCGGTAGTCCGCATGGATTTTTCGGACGAAATTGTACTTGATGGCAGCGTGGAGGCCATACAGTCAACTATTATCAGCAGTCCGGATGTGAACAATTCCACTATAATATATATGATTGAAGACGGCACAATGGTTGAAGCCGGTGACACGGTTTGTATATTGGAAAACCAGCAACTTACAGACCAGCTTGAAACAGTAGAACGTCTTTACGAAGTTTATAAAGCCGAGTTGAACAAAGGACTGGCCGATTTGGAATTACAATATGCCCTCCTGGAGGCTCAGGTTAGAAATAACGAAACCCAGATGGCTATAAGCAATTTGGATTCATTGCAGTTGAAATATTACACCCCATCACAACGCAGAATTGCTGAGATTCGTCTGGAAATGGCAAACATAGAAAGCCGTAAGCTCAAGAAAAAACTGGAAGCGCTTGAAAAAATCAACAATTCAGAATTACGAAAGATGGAACTCTATATTCAACAGGCTGATATACTGTTGCAATCCATCAAAGATCAGTTGAAACAATTGGTACTGATTACGCCCAAATCCGGACTGGCTTTGAGAGGTGAGTCTGATACCGGGGAAGGAAAGATTCAGGAAGGCGAAGAAGCCTATCCGCGAAAACCCTTGATTATTATTCCCGATCCGAGTCAGGTGCGCATCAAGATACAGGCCACTGAAACAGCTTACAAACGACTTTCGGTTGGCCAAAAAGTTGAGTACAGTTTTGACGCAATGCCAGGGAATTACGCCCAGGGATCTATAGCGATGAAATCGCCCAGAGTATATACCCTGAGCCGCAATTCAAGAGTAAAGTTTTTTGATGTGCTGGCCACGGTGGACAGTAGTCTGCAAATCCCCTCAGCAGGTTTGTCGGCCAATTGCAGAGTCTTTTTGAATTATCTGCCCGATACCGTGGCTGTTCCCATTATTTCAGTCTTTCAGGAAGACAGTATTAATGTGGTATA
>JAAZGQ010000275.1 GCA_012511135.1 Bacteroidales bacterium
GCGAAGTATAAAGTTGACGGCCTGCACTTCGTCCATTTCGCTGATAACCGGCTGCAGGGCTGTATACAAAGCTTCTCTGGATTGTACCGACATGGGAGCATTGAAATAGGTTTCGAAGGCCAGCAGGGGATAATATTGAAAAAAGTCGATCAGGTCGGGATCGTAGCTCAGCCTGATGTCGTAGGTTTTGCCTTCGAATTCAAAACTAACTGCCCGTGTGGCCGTTTTCCCTCCCAGATTCATGGGCGAATTGATACCGAAGCTTACCGGTTTGCCGCTGTGGTAATCTTTGTCGTAGGTATATAGCGAATTATTTTCCAGGTCGGGGAAAATATAATAATTGATACCCTCCAGGTTTAAATAGGCTTTTTGATAGAGCTGGTCCTGAGTGGGAACAAGCAGGGCAATGGCCTCATTGTTGAATCCCACGCGCAGGGAGTAGCCCGAACGCAGCATCACAAACCAGGTCATCAATCTGGCAGCGTTGGCGTTGGCGGGATACAGGCTTTTGGAAAAATACTGACAAAGCAGCATATAGGCGTAGTCGTTGATGTTGAGTTCTTTTTTTGCTTCGAGCAGGCTCTCGACAGCAGGAGTGTAATTGCTTTCGGAAATTTTGTTCCAAAATGCGCCTATACTTTCCTGGCTGAGGCCTTGCAACACAAAGCCTCTCATGGCCGGATCGTAAGGTATGGCCAGGCTGCGGTTGTAAAAATTCAAATTGGCGGTTCTGAAATTGGAAGCTGTTTCGGCCGGTTTGCGAACCGGTTCCACCACCGGGGGCAGGGCTTCGGGCTTTAGATTTTCGGTTCTGGCGGCCGAAATGGTTTTAGTTTCAATCTGGCTGCTTTTGTCAAACACAGGGCTGGTTTGGGGTTTGGGTTTGACCGGGAGCTCTTTGGCGGCAAAGGCGGAGTAGTTTTCCCATTCTTTTTTCTGGTAATCGGCGCATTCCTGATCGCGCTTGGCTACATAGGCAGCGGATTCGTTGCGCAGGCGATGCATAGCTTCAATTTGTTCTTGTTCAAATTGTTTCATCTTTTCCTGTTCCTGGCGCATGTACTCCTCGAAACTTTGAGCCTGTGCCTGCAAGCCCAGGCAGACAAACAGCAATAAGCATAGAAAAGTCGATTTCATGTTCGTATGGTATTAAAATTAGCCGGCCCCTTAAACAATCATTTTGAAAATTACAACACAAATAACAAACGAGCTGCAATAATACAAAAAAATGCGAATAGCCCTATATAATGCAAAAAAAAAACAGCGATTTTGCTGTTTTTTCTGGATGATTTTCATGAATCCGTCAGTAAAAGAACCAAAAGCAAGTTCAAAGAGAACTTGAACTTGCTTTTGTGCACTATTTATGGGCTTGAAGCCGAAGAAGATTATTTTAAGTTAATATCCAGATACACCGAATGGCGACCGTAAGTGTTGTAAAATGGTTTGAACAGCACACCGTCCACCATAAATTCCAGTTTGGCAGGGTCGCCGGTAATCGATTTACTGATATCCCGGGCGTCGAGGTTTATTTTGCGCC
>JAAZGQ010000276.1 GCA_012511135.1 Bacteroidales bacterium
ATCTTCCAGGCGATAGCCTTTGGAGGTCAATAGCACCATCAAGTGATAGAGCATATCTGAAGCTTCGTACAAAAAGCGCTCATCATTGCCGTCCACTGCCTCAATCAAAGTTTCGACCGCCTCCTCTCCTACTTTTTGAGCCATCCGTTTCACTCCGTCTTTAAACAAGGAAGTAGTGTAGGAACCCTCGGGCATTTCGCGAAAACGACGATCAATAAAATCCTGCAAATAAAGCAAAAATTCCAGATCTCCGGAAGTATTTTTTTCATTAAAGCAGGTATCCCAGCCCAAATGACAAACCACCCCTTCGGGATTGGCCTGAATCAGCAAAGTGTCGTGATCGCAATCCTCTTTGAGAGAAACCAGATGCAGGAAATGACCACTTTCTTCGCCCTTGGTCCAGAGTCGGCCTTTGGTGCGGCTGAAAAAAGTCACCTTGCCGGTCTCCAGAGTTTTATCCAATGCCTCCTGATTCATAAAACCCAGCATCAGCACCTTGCCACTGACATGATCCTGTACGATGGCGGGCACCAGGCCGCCCATTTTTTCAAAATCCAGTTTCATTATTGTTCTCTTATTATTATGCCTTCTTTCTTTAAGTAAGCTTTCAAGTCAGGAATTTTTATTTCTCCAAAGTGAAATACGCTGGCTGCCAGGGCAGCATCAGCCTTGCCCAGGACAAAGGCGTCTCTGAAATGCTCCATGCTGCCGGCTCCTCCGGAAGCTATGACCGGAATACTCAGCTTATCGGCCAGCATAGCCAGGGCCTCGTTGGGGTAACCGGTTTTTACGCCGTCGTGGCTCATGCTGGTAAACAAAATTTCACCTGCTCCGCGATCCTGAGCTTCGAGCGCCCATTCCAGCAATTCTCTTTGGACCGGCTTATGCCCGCCGTTTATGTAACAACGCCATTTGCCGTCTTCTTCCCATTTGGCATCGATGGCCACCACGCACATCTGAGATCCGAAATTACGGGCAATATCGTCTATGAGCTGAGGTTTGAGCAAAGCGGCCGTGTTAATGGAAACCTTGTCGGCGCCGGCGTTCAAAAGACGGTCAATATCGGCCAGCTCGTGAATACCTCCGCCAACCGTAAAAGGAATACTGATGCGGGCTGCTACTTTGCGCACCAGTTCGGTAAAAGTTTTCCGGCCTTCTAACGAAGCCGTAATATCAAGGTACACCAACTCATCGGCGCCTTGTTTACTGTAAGCTTCACCCAGTTCAATTGGATCGCCGGCCTGACGAAAATCGACAAAATGAACGCCTTTGACGGTTTGGCCGTCTTTGACGTCCAGGCAGGGAATAATGCGTTTGGCTAACATATATATTTATTTAAATCTTTCAATTGAATACGACCTTCGTAAATGGCTTTGCCAAAAATAACAGCCGGCAGGCCTGCTTGCTGCAAAGCCTCCAGATCTTCGGTACTGCTCACTCCTCCGCTGGCGATCAGATGTAGTTCCGGATATTTGGCCAATATTTTGGCATACAGCTCCAGGGCCGGCCCCTTGAGCATGCCGTCTCGGCTGATGTCGGTACAAATCACTTTACTGATGCCTTTTTGAATATAATCCTCCAAAAAGCTCCACAAATCCAGCTCAGAACGCTCAGTCCATCCACTTACGGCAATCTGGCCTTCACTAACATCCGCTCCCAGAATAATGCGCTCCGGGCCGTAAGCTCTGATCCAGCTTTCAAAGATGGCAGGTGATTTGACAGCGATGCTTCCACCGGTCACCATTTGTGCTCCGCTCTCGAAAGCAATGCGTAAATCCTCGTCGCTTTTGAGCCCTCCGCCAAAATCGACGATTAAGGAAGTCTGGCCACAGATCTGCTCCAACACACCTTGATGCACAATGTGTTGCGCTTTGGCTCCGTCCAGATCAACCAGATGTAAACGGCGTATGCCGGCAGCCTCAAAACTTTTGGCCACGTCCAGCGGAGAATCGCTGTAGACATTGCGCCGGCCGTAGTCGCCCTGACTAAGTCGCACACATTTGCCATCAATCAGATCTATAGCCGGTATTATTTCCATTCTTTTGCCGCTCAATTTGTATGCTGTTTAATTTGTATACTATTCAATTATCTTTCAATATTCAAAAAATTGCTCAGAATCTGCTCTCCAAGTTCACTGCTTTTCTCGGGGTGAAACTGCAGGGCGTAAAAATTATCCCTGTGCAGAGCGGCGCTGTAAGGATGCATGTATTCTGTCGTTGCAATGGTTTGGGCACAACATTCAGCGTAATAACTGTGTACATAATACACATAACGCTTTTCCATTTCCGGACTAAACAAAGGCGACTGCAAATGTTGAATCGTATTCCAGCCCATCTGTGGAATTTTATAGCCGGGTTCCTGAACAGTAAAACGCTTTACTTCGGTATCGAAAATGCCCAGACAGTCTACATTACCCTCCTCTGAATGACGGCACATCAGCTGCAAACCAATGCAAATACCCAGTACCGGTTGCTTTAAGTTTACTATAAGCTCATCCAGACGATGTTGTTTTAAATAGGCCATAGTTGAGGAGGCCTCGCCCACTCCCGGAAATATCACTTTATCGGCCGCCAGAATTGTTTCTTTGTTGTCAGTGACCTGAGCCTCAAGCCCTAAACGACGCAAAGCGTGAACCACCGAATGAATATTGCCGGCATTGTACTTGATAACGATAACCTTCATACCTATTATTATGTCCGGGAAACTGTATGCCAGCTCTACGGCTTGCAAAAGTAAAAAAAATACGTGGTTATCTTGTGAGATTTTAGAAAAAAGCGCAAAAACAGTTTATTTTGTTGATTTACAACAAGGCTGTTTTTGCGTATAAATATTAATTTCTATCTTTGTCCGTTCAAAAGTTACAAAGGTTAGAAAAGAAACAGACTTCTTTTATGCATTGATCGGCTCTATGGCCGGTTATTTTGCTTATTAAAACAGCCTGAAATGGTTAAGAAACAAAAAGCGATCGATCAAACTGAACTGGAAGATATCCTGGAAATTTGTCAATTTCTGACACCTGAGCAAAAAGAGGAATTCCTGCGTAATTGCAATATTCAGCATCTAAAAAAGAATCAAATTCTTTATGCCGAAGGTGATAAACCCGAGCATATTATGTGTCTGCTGCGCGGCAAAATCAAAATCACCAAAAAAGGCGTTGGGGGACGCAACCATATTGTACGTATGGTCAGACCCGGTGGCTATTTTGCCTACAGGGCTTATCTGGCCGAAGCCGTACATTCCACTTCGGCGTCGGCCTTTGAAGCTTCTGACGTGGGTGTAGTACCTGCCGAATTACTCATCAAACTGCTGCGGCAAAACAGCGAACTGGCTTTTTATTTTATCCGTACTCTGGCCGTTGACCTGGGAGTTTCCGACTCCCGTCAGGTGAACCTTACCCAAAAGCACATCCGGGGACGCCTGGCCGAATCGCTGCTGTTTATGCGCGATCACTACGGGCTGGAGGAAGACGGCGCTACCATCAACATCTACCTCTCGCGCGAAGACCTGGCCAATCTGTCTAACATGACTAC
>JAAZGQ010000277.1 GCA_012511135.1 Bacteroidales bacterium
AACATCCACGAGTTTGAGGCAGACGACAGTGTTTTAAAACAAGGCATCGATGCAAAACAATACCAATTATTAATTATTAAAAAAGCTGTTGGCACAAGGCTCTACTCTATGGCCAACAGCTTTAATCACAGTTCACTTAAAAATCGGATCACTATGATGTTAAAAGAAAAATCTAAACCCTGGGCACGCCTGAAGTATTTTTATGTACTTCCTATGGCTGGTTTGGCAATGTTTGCCTTTGCCCACCCCAATGTTTCCAGGCTGGAAGAAACCTCCAGGGAAAAAGTCAATGAACTTCTTGCACTGGCTCAAACGGATAATAAGAATTCCGCAGAGCTGAGTACGGACAAAATTAACTACATACTCGGATATAATGTACCCGGGGAGGTTAAAAATACTGAAAAGCAATCTTCGCAAACTGCTGGTTTGAATTCTTCAAAAGAAGATTGGACAATAGTAGAAGATGTCCCCGGGAAAAACGATCTGGCCCTGTTACAGAGCGAGTCGACACTTCCCGAAACGGTGGTGGTTACTTACGGCAGCGCAAAAGAACAAACGCCTCCACCACCTCCTCCCCCTCCTGCCAAAAAAGGAAAGGCAAATATCTTACCACCCCCACCTCCTCCTCCTGCAAAAACTGAGCGAGGAGAAATACCCCCTCCACCCCCGGTGCCTCAGGAAGAAATCTTTATTACGGTGGAAGAAATGCCTCAGTATCCCGGGGGAGAGAAAGCTTTGATGGAATACATCTCCAAATCAATCAGATATCCCACAAAAGCTTTAGAAAATGGTATTTCAGGTAAAGTTATTTGCAGCTTTGTAATAGACAGCAAGGGTAAAGTGACAAATATTCAAGTTATTAGGTCTATAGATCCGGATCTGGATCGTGAAGCAGTCAGGGTGATTGAGAATATGCCCGACTGGACCCCAGGAAAACAAAGAGGTAAAATTGTACCTGTGCGTTATACTATGCCCATCATTTTTAAACTCCAGGCAGAGCCATCCGAAGAAACAGTAAAAGAAGAATCTTTAAATCCTGATGAGATGCCTGTATTCCCGGGAGGAGAGAAGGCTTTGATGGAATACATTAACAATGAGCTGCGTTACCCTAAGACTGCTTACGAAAACGGAATACAAGGCAGAGTAATATGCAACTATGTGATAGATTCTCAAGGTAAAGTTACCAACAGTAAAGTTATCAGATCTGTACATCCCGACCTGGATCAGGAAGCCCTTAGGGTGATTCAGAAAATGCCCGACTGGACGCCAGGCCAAAAGGACGGCAAAGCGGTAGCAGTTGAATATACTTTACCTATTATTTTTAAACTGCAATAGAATTGATTGCACAAGAACAACAGAACAGAAGCAAATAAAATCCCGGAAAACTTTGGCAGCTATAAGGAAAAGTGTACTTTTGCGCTCTTCCTGGAAAGTTGCCGGAGTGGTCGAACGGGCCGCACTCGAAATGCGGTGTACGGGTGACTGTACCGGGGGTTCGAATCCCTCACTTTCCGCACAGAGGAAAGGCGAGCGAAGCTCGCCAAGCCAAAAAAAACCCAGCCCCGCAAGCTCGCTTGCAGGGCTGGAATTTTTTTGGCTGTCCCGATGCCTTTGGCATCGGCTTTCCTCTGTGCAAGGATCCCCCCGAATGGGCATCACGGCGACACGCCGTAATCCCTTCTCCCCCCCCGAGAGGGAAAAGGCGGCACGCCGTAATCCCTCCCCGCAAGCTCGCTTGCAGGGCTGGAATTTTTTTGGCTGTCCCGATGCCTTTGGCTAAGCCAATGGAATCCCCACCCCAATCAACTTCTGAATATCCCTCAAGCGAGTCAATTCATCAGAGCTGCAAAAAGAAATAGCAACGCCCCCTTTGCCCGCCCTTCCGGTGCGTCCAATGCGATGCACATAGGTTTCGGGGACTTCGGGTAAATCGTGATTGATAACGTGACTCAATTCCACCACATCAATGCCACGTGCAGCGATATCGGTAGCTACCAGGGCTTTGATCTTATGTTCCTTGAATTTGCTCAAGGCCAGCTGACGAGCATTTTGTGATTTTTCACCATGAATGGCATCGGCCGAAATGCCGGCCTTGCTCAGATAGCGTGCAATTTTGTTGGCTCCGTGCTTGGTGCGCGAAAATATAAGGGCTGAACTGATTTCAGGACCGTTGAGCAGATTGATAAGTAAGTCTTTTTTGTCGGCTTTTTCTACGCGATAAAGCGATTGTTTGATCATTTCTACCGTGGTAGACGGAGGGGTGATGGCTACTTTCTCGGGTTTGTACAGTATGGAAGCTGCCAATTGGGCAATTTGTGCCGGCATGGTTGCCGAGAAAAACAAAGTTTGGCGTTTTTTGGGCAATAGCGGTAAAATTCGCTTGATGTCATGAATAAAACCCATGTCCAGCATGCGGTCGGCCTCGTCGAGCACAAAATAATCCAGCTGATCGAGCTTGATATAGCCCTGGCCGATCAAATCGAGTAAGCGGCCGGGAGTTGCAACCAAAACATTTATACCCCGTTTTAGGGCATCGGTTTGGGCTTTTTGCGACACACCTCCGTAAACGACGGTGTGTCTGAGACTGGTGTATTTGCCGTAATCGGCAAAACTTTCGTCAATTTGCAGGGCCAATTCCCGGGTAGGTGTTAAGACCAGTGCTTTGATGCCTTTAATATTTTTGTTGCTTTGATGCAAATGTTGGATAATGGGGATGGAGAAAGCAGCTGTTTTTCCTGTGCCTGTCTGGGCACAACCTAATAAATCTTTGCCGGCAAGTATCACCGGAATGGCTTTTTCCTGTATGGCTGTGGGTTTAATATAGGATTTTTCCTGAAGAGCCTTAAGTATGGGCTCTATTACATTGAGTTCTTTAAATGTCATAAATGGATATTTGACCTCGCGGTCATAAAAAAATAGTGGATGTTTTTAAGTGATTATGGTTGTATCTTTGAAAAGTGCTGCAAAGTTAAGGAAAATAAGTGGTTTAATATAATTATCAACGGAAAAACGTATTTTTGCATAAATTTAATAGCCTTTATTACTATGAAAAAGAGTTTATCGATTATGCTCTGCGCAGTCTTGTTCGTGGCTGTCCGGGCAGAAATTAACTTAGCTAATGTTCTGACATCCAATATGGTATTGCAACAAGGGAAAGTTGTCAATATTTGGGGAAAAGCCGATCCAGGTGCCCGGCTCACAATCAGTTTTGCCGGACAGCATAAAGAAACACTGGTCAATGCGGACAGCAGCTGGATGCTGAATCTGGATCCCATGCCGGCTTCTTTTGAGCCGCGGATTTTAAAACTGCGATTAATGAAAAAATCGGCCGAAACAGAAGAGCTTCAACTTGAGAACATTCTGGTGGGCGAAGTTTGGATTTGCGGAGGCCAATCCAATATGGAATATCCCATGGACAGGAGTTTGAAACGTTATGCAGCTCCGGCCAGAGGGGCAGATTTGGCCGAGCAGGAATGGCGGTCGGGAGGCAACAAAAATGTAAGGCTTATGCTGGTTGAAAAGGTCCTGAGTTTGCCTGATTGTACCACGAAAGGCTGGCAGGAATGTGCCGCAAACAGCCTGGCTTCCTTTTCGGCGGCGGCCTATTATTTTGGCAAGAATATTCAGGAAGAGCTCGATGTACCCGTAGGCCTGATTGCTTCCTCCTGGGGAGGCAGCCGCATCGAAGCCTGGATTCCCGAAGAAGACTACAAAGAGGCTGCATTTTATCAGAAAGAATGTAGTCAACATCCTGCTGTCAATCGTAAAATAGGTCATTTTTACAGGAGCATGATAGAACCGCTGGCTCCCTATGCCTTGCGTGGTGCCATTTGGTATCAGGGAGAATCGGATGCCATGCTGCATGATTCGCTTTATGTCGAAAAATTCAAATTGATGACCACTGTTTGGAGAAATATATTTGATCAGGCAGAAATGCCCTTTTATTATGTGCAGATTGCCCCTTATTTGTATACCAACCGCAAGAGAGATCCATACCTGCATACACCCCAAACCATGGCTGAGTTTTGCGCCTTGCAGACACAATGCCTGGAGCTGCCCTTTACCGGACAGGCTGTGGTAACAGATTTGGTTGATAATCTGACAGATATTCACCCATCCTACAAATGGGAAGTAGGGCGGAGGCTGGCTCTGTGGGCTTTGGCCAAAGACTATGGCTTTAGGAAAGTGGTTTATTCAGGCCCGGTATTGAAATCAGCCAAATTGTGCAGGAAAAAAATAGTATTGCGTTTTGACCAAACAGGCAGCGGTCTGACGGCAGGCGAACGGGATGTTCAGGATCAATTTGGAGCTCTTAAACGCAAAACCAGCCTGAGCTGGTTTGAGCTGGAATGCGAAGACGGCAGCCTGATGTCCGTCGAAGCCCGGGTGGCCCTTCCCTGGTGGTTCTTTGGTAAAAGCCGAAACAGAGTAAAAGTGATTCTGCCTCCCAATGTGAAAGCTAAATCTTTGCGTTTTGCCTGGGACGAAAAAGCCAGGCCCAACTTCTTCAACAAAGAAGGCCTGCCGGCAGTTCCTTTCAGACATACCTTCTAGAAAAAGCTTTTTTTGGCGGCTTGTAGTGCAATAATGTCAGTTGTAAGGCTTGCTTATGACAAAATGCTGAACTTTTGTCACGAGATTTCTTTTGGCATAGATTTCGCTGGAATAAAAGCGTTCTAACACATATCTCATATTACACAGATACACTAACTATAAATTTTAATTGACATGACACTAAAACCATTATCAGATCGCGTGCTGGTTAAACCCGCAGCCGCAGAGCAGAAGACCGCCGGTGGAATCATTATTCCCGATTCGGCCAAGGAAAAACCCCTCAAAGGTGAAGTTATTGCCGTTGGACCCGGAACCAAAGACGAAACCATGCAAGTGGTGGTTGGTGATTTTGTACTGTATGGTAAATATTCAGGCACAGAAGTTGAACTTGACGGAGAGAAACTTTTGATCATGCGTCAGTCGGATATCCTGGCAAAGTTCTAAAGCTTTCAAAAGTTCAAGTTCTTAAAATTCAACAATCTAACAACAAAAATAATCATATACTATTATGGCAAAAGAAATTAAATTCGATATTGAAGCCCGCGATTTACTCAAAAGCGGCGTAGACCAGCTGGCAGATGCTGTCAAAATTACCCTGGGCCCCAAAGGCCGCAATGTTATCCTGGAAAAGAAATTTGGTGCACCCCAAATCACCAAAGACGGTGTGACTGTAGCCAAGGAAATAGACCTAACTGATGCCTACGAAAATATGGGTGCTCAATTGGTTAAGAATGTGGCTTCCAAAACCGGAGACGATGCCGGTGATGGTACTACTACTGCTACTGTGCTGGCTCAGGCCATCATCCGTGAAGGTTTGAAGAATGTAACCGGCGGAGTCAATCCCATGGAGCTCAAACGCGGTATTGATAAGGCAGTAGCCGGTGAGGTTGCCAGCATTAAGGCTCAATCCAAAATTGTAGGTGACGATTTTGAAAAGATCGAACAAATTGCCCGCATCTCTGCCAATAACGACGCCGAAATAGGCCGTCTGATTGCCGAAGCTATGAAGAAAGTCAAAAAAGAAGGCGTTATCACCATAGAAGAGGCCAAAGGTACCGATACCCACATTGATGTAGTAGAAGGTATGCAGTTTGACCGCGGCTATCTCTCTCCCTATTTTGTGACCAATACCGAAAAGATGGAGGCTGAACTGGAAAATCCTTACATCCTCATCCACGATAAGAAGATTTCCAACCTCAAGGAATTGCTGCCTATTCTGGAATCAGCTGTTCAATCGGGTCGTCCTCTCTTGATCATTGCCGAAGACATCGACGGCGAAGCGCTGACTACCCTGGTAGTGAACCGTCTGCGCGCCGGTCTCAAGATTTGTGCCGTAAAAGCTCCGGGCTTTGGTGACCGCCGCAAAGAAATGTTGCAGGATATCGCCGTTTTGACCGGTGGGATAGTTATTACCGAAGAACAAGGCATTCAGCTGGAATCTACCACGCTCGAAATGTTGGGCAATGCCGAAAAGGTGACCATCAACAAAGACAACACCAC
This sequence comes from Bacteroidales bacterium, assembly GCA_012511135.1. Classification (GTDB taxonomy): domain Bacteria; phylum Bacteroidota; class Bacteroidia; order Bacteroidales; family UBA1402; genus UBA1402. The sequence continues at coordinate 6,055 of JAAZGQ010000277.1, forward strand.
TATAGTAAACGGTTCCGGCGCCAAAGATGCCATTGCCGGCAGAGTGAACCAAATCAAAGCTCAGATTGCTGTAACGACATCAGATTACGATCGTGAGAAACTGCAGGAACGTCTGGCTAAATTGTCAGGCGGTGTGGCTGTGCTTTATGTAGGTGCTCCCTCCGAAGTGGAAATGAAAGAAAAGAAAGACCGCGTTGACGATGCTTTGAGTGCTACCCGCGCTGCCATCGAAGAAGGTATTGTTCCCGGTGGAGGCGTAGCTTATATTCGTGCTTTGGACGCTATTGCTTCATTAAAAGGTGATAACGAAGAAGAAGATTTGGGTATCAAGATTGTTCGTCGTTCCATCGAAGAACCCTTGCGTCAGATTGTAGCCAACGCCGGTAAAGAAGGCGCCGTAATTGTTCAGAAAGTCAAAGAAGGCAAGAACGATTTTGGCTACAATGCCCGCAGTGATGTTTACGAAAACCTATTCGCCACCGGCGTGGTTGACCCTGCCAAAGTAACCCGCGTAGCCTTGGAAAATGCAGCTTCTATTGCCGGCATGTTCCTGACTACAGAATGTGTGGTGGTTGAGAAAAAAGAAGAAAATCCGGCTCCTGCTATGAATCCTGGTATGGGCGGAATGGGCGGCATGATGTAATCACTGTCTGAGCAGATTTTATTCTTACAAAAAAGAGCGTTTCAATTATTGAGACGCTCTTTTTTGTGCTTGTACTAAAAAAAATTGATAAGATCCGAAAAAGTGTAGCCTTTGTGCTTTACACAAAGCAAGGTGATTATTCTTCTACTAATTCTCCGTTGATGTGCAGATTCTCGAAAGCCACATCCCTGGCTCCGCTGATGCTGTTGCCACGTTCCACCCCATTGAAATGACAATTTTTCAGGCCGATGTGGTAAACATTCTCATCTCCAGGCAAGCCGGCTATTAAAACTCCATAGCGGCTTTTTTCGCAAGTGATGTTTTCGAGTAAAACATTGCGCACTGTTGGTGGAAAAT